>NZ_JBEONQ010000008.1:0-128264 GCF_040544445.1 Undibacterium sp. GrIS 1.8
TTTGATTCTTGACATACTTTGCTCTCCAAAATGATCCAGTCTGGACAGTGCATGAAATTATTTGCTGTTCATAGATGGTAGCGTTGGACGCTTACACTAATGAGGGCATTGTTTTTGATTGAGCGGGAATATTGCTAGCCCGGCGTTGTGTCGCAACACCGCATTCAACACTAAAGAATAGAATTAGGGATAGAAGATGCTTAGGTGATAACCGGATGCTTTGGTCTGAGATAACTCGAAATACAGTTTGATTTGCTGGTCGCTGGCGGCGCTAAAGCCTTTACTCAACTGGTTTGCTAAATCAGTTTTGTTCTCGAGCTTGGAGTCTAATTTATTACTATCTGACTTAGTGTCGGGCCTATTATTTTTGTCACTCAAGTACTCTTCTGGCTTAAATACTTTACGCAAGACAGGCTTATCTTTAGCGTCATTTAAAATCAGCTCCACCATTGGCCATGCTTGTGCGGTGGCGCTTTTATTTTGTAACTGTATCGCTAGCGAAAAGACATTCTTATCCGTCGACAAGGCTTGCAACTCATTTGATTCCAGCGAGATTTGATCGATTTGGGCGAGCAAGCTAATTTGGCAATGCAGTAATTTGCAGGCATCGGCCAGCATCGGTTTAGTTTGCGGCACCCAGGCTGCGATGTGATTGCGTGCAATAAATATGCCTTGTCCCAGCAGCCCGACAAACAGGACTAACGACAAAGTAATCATCAAGCCGCGCAGGATTTTGCTACGTCCTTTACGTTTTTCCGCCGCTAAAATAAAGCCCGGTGTATCGAGATCAGTCTCTGCGTTTGCATCCGTTACTGGTGATGTACCTTCAGATAAATCGTCAGTGATGGAATCTGCTTTACCAGTCGTGTCAAAAGTCAGGCCGTCATGCAAATAAGCCTCTGGCTCACCAGCATAATCATCAGCTTCGGGGTTTGAGTTTCCAGGCTCATCTGCGTTGACGGTATTATCGGCGCTTGCAGGCTCATGCAAATAAGGTTCTTGCTTGTGGTCTGCGGGGCCAGTATCCTCTTCCGCCTCTGTCGCAGACCATCCTGGTTCATCCATCAAGGCAATGCGGGTTTGTAGTTCTACTTGCCCGATTGCTTCATCATCTAAATTGCTGTCGTTAGAGAGTGTGGTCTTATCGTGCTTGGCAGGTGAGCTGATGTCCTCATCCATCCCGAGATCAAAATCTAAGGAGTCAGCGCTAATTTCTGCTGCTGGAGAGTCAGTCACCAGCGCGGTGTTGGCTGCTGTAGTGACTGCGGTACTGACTACCTCGCTGATTGGTGTCTGGGGCGGTGTTTGATCGATGCCAGACGACGAATCTGCTACAGAAACTGCTGTATTCAATTCAGCAGTTTGGAGCAGGCTAGATTCTGCTTTTCTCTCTGTTGCAGCGATTTCATGATGCTCGTCGATATGAGAATCGACGTCGGTATTTAAGTCGCCATCAACATTGATAGGCACTACCGGCGCAACTTGCACCTCGAGTGCTACCGTTGGCGCTGTTTGCACCGTCGGCCCGAGCAGATGCTCTATCCCGTTAAACGTCTGCTGGCAAGAGCCGCAGCGCACCAGACCGCCATGCAGTTTTAACTGATCATTGGCGACTCGGAAAGTCGTTTGGCAGTGGGGGCATTGGGTGGCGAGTGCCATGTGATGTCGATGCTTAGTTTTTGCTTATTTAAATTGCTTTATGGGGCTTAGCTAGGTTTTTTTCCGGAGAGCGCTACCCAGCCCTCATGTTCTGCCCAGACTGTGAGTGTAATAAACGGTGCATAAGCGGCGGCAACTTCTTCTGCCTGACGGGCTAAAACACCGGATAAAATTAAAAATCCACCAGCCGCAACCCGACCAGATAACATCGGTGCCATGACCTTTAATGGGCTGGATAAAATATTCGCGACCACGACATCAAACTGCGTTCCAACCGGATGGGATGCAGAGAATTGCTCAGGCAGCGTGTAAGTAATATCGCAATGATTGCGTTCAGCATTAAAGTTGGCTGACTCGATCGCTTGAGGGTCAATATCCACGCCGACAACGGCTTGCGCACCCAGTTTTTTTGCCACCATCGCTAAAATGCCAGAACCGCAACCGTAATCCAATACAGATAACTCTTTTGGCGCGTGCGCCTCTAGCCATTCCATGCAGAGGCGAGTAGTCGGGTGACTACCGGTGCCAAATGCCAGACCGGGATCTAGCTCCAGTACCAAGGCTGCAGGGTCGGGAATCTCGTGCCAGCTCGGTACTACCCAAATATTTTTGCCGATGTGTATAGGCTCAAACTGCGATTGGGTCAATCTAACCCAATCCTGATCTTCTACATGGCGAGTCGTGTAGGCTGGAATTGTTGTCAATGCAATCGCCGCTGATGCTTCTGCCAAAATTGCGGCAGCATCGGCGTCGGCAGCAATTAACGCCACCACCCGACTACGATCCCAAGCCGCTTCTTCCGGCTCCATACCTGGCTCACCGAATAACGGTTTTTCAGCATCAGTACCTTCATCCGCATCTTCTACCGACACCGATAAAGCACCCGCTTCCATCAAGGCATCTGACAGGTTTTCAGCGTGTTCACGCGCTACTTCGATGAGAATTTCTATCCAGGCCATGTTTGAATCTTTCTGCTTACTAATTTACTTCGTTTTTTTGGACAGATCCGGCATTTCTGCCAGCTTGTGTTCCAGATAATGGATGTTGGTGCCGCCTTCAATAAAGCGGGCATCCACCATCAATTCACGATGCAAGGGGATATTGGTTTGTATGCCTTCTACTACCATTTCGGATAAGGCGATTTGCATGCGGCGGATGGCTTGCTCACGCGTTGTGCCGTAAGCAATTACTTTGCCGATCATGGAATCATAATTTGGTGGTACAAAGTAGCCCGCGTAGGCATGTGAATCTACCCGAATCCCAGGACCGCCTGGTGTATGCCAGGACGTGATGCGACCTGGTGACGGGACAAACTTAAACGGGTCTTCTGCATTGATACGACATTCAACTGCATGGCCTTTGAACTCGATGTCGGCCTGGCGGAAACGCAATTTTTCGCCGAAAGCGATATGAATCTGCTCTTGCACGATATCGACACCGGTGATCATTTCTGTCACAGGGTGTTCTACTTGCACGCGAGTATTCATTTCGATGAAATAGAACTCACCGTTTTCATACAAAAACTCAAACGTACCAGCGCCACGATAGCCAATTTTGCGGCATGCAGCGGCGCAACGTTCGCCAATTTTTTCTATAGTCTTGCGAGGAATACCCGGTGCCGGTGCTTCTTCAATTACTTTTTGGTGGCGACGTTGCATGGAGCAATCGCGCTCGCCTAACCAGATCGCATTGCCGTGCTGATCTGCCAGAATCTGGATTTCCACATGGCGTGGATTTTCCAGAAATTTTTCCATATACACTTCTGGATTGCCGAAAGCCGCGCCTGCTTCTGCTTTGGTCATCGTAACCGCATTCAGCAAAGCAGCTTCGGTGTGTACCACGCGCATACCGCGCCCGCCGCCGCCGCCAGCCGCTTTGATGATGACCGGATAGCCGACTTTACGGGCAGTTTGTACAATTACTTTTGGATCATCCGGCAAAGCGCCTTCAGAGCCTGGTACGCAAGGCACGCCAGTTTTGATCATAGCTTGCTTGGCAGAGACTTTATCGCCCATCAAGCGAATGGATTCCGCACGCGGTCCAATAAAGACAAAGCCGGATTGCTCAACCCGCTCAGCGAAATCTGCATTTTCAGATAAGAAGCCGTAGCCAGGGTGAATCGCTTGCGCATCGGTCACTTCTGCTGCGCTGATGATCGCTGGCATGCTGAGATAGCTCAGATTGGATGGCGCTGGCCCGATACAGACGGACTCATCGGCTAGTTTGACGTATTTGGCTTCACGGTCGGCTTCGGAATGAACGACGACGGTTTTGATACCCATTTCGCGGCAGGCGCGCTGGATACGTAGCGCGATTTCACCCCGGTTGGCAATTAGAATTTTTTCAAACATGATATGAATTTTACGGTGGCAGTGCTTGCAGCGTTGCAGGCAGTATTTTTATAAAGCACTGATTTCTTTAATGAGATCATATAAAAAAACTGGGTTTAGCTGTGGCTTTAGCTGTGAGACTTTAGCTGTAAATTTAGCCAGGAGTAATCGTAGTGTTCGCCGAGAGTGATCTTGCGGCGATCTTACAACTATCCTACGATAAACAAGGGCTGACCGTATTCAACAGGTTGGCCGTTTTCCACCAAAATCTGTTTGATCGTGCCAGTAAAATCGCTTTCGATTTCATTCAACAGTTTCATCGCTTCGATGATGCAAAGGGTTTCGCCTTCTTTAACGCTTTTTCCGATTTCTACAAACGCGGCATTACCAGGCGCAGAGGAGCGGTAAAAAGTACCAACCATAGGGGATTTGACTACATGACCATCGGGAACTACTGGTGCTGCAGGTGCGCTTGCTGCTACTGGCGCTGCTGCCATTTGTTGAGGCATTTGCTGCATATGTTGCGGCTGCATCATCACAACTTGATTTTGCGGCATTGCAGAAGATTTAACGATGCGGACTTTACCTTCGCCTTCAGTGACTTCGAGTTCTGCAATATCTGACTCGGCGACGAGATCGATCAAGGTCTTGAGTTTTCTTAAATCCATGTGAAATCCCCTAGTGAAGATGTTTCTGAGCGAGCAAAATGACTCAGAAAACGTGATTAGAACAAGCGCATCAGCGCAATAACCAGCTTAGAAAACAAGCATTGAATGGACATAATTATATGTCATATCAAAGATAATATGGGTAAATTGCGTGAAGATGCAAGAATTTAAAGATTTTTTAGGCTAAAGTCAATCGCTAATCGATAGCCTTCAGTGCCAAGTCCGAGGATCACGCCTGTGGCGACGTCGGACAGATAGGAATGGTGCCGGAAGTTTTCTCTTTGGTGCACGTTGGAAATATGCACCTCAATAAACGGAATTGCTACACCAACCAAAGCATCGCGCAAAGCGACGCTGGTATGTGTGAGTGCGCCGGGATTAATAATGATCGCGTTAACTTGCTCCAATCTTGCTGCATGGATGCGGTCAATTAAAGCGCCTTCATGATTACTTTGAAAACTTTGCAGTTCCGCCCCAGCTTGCGCGGCTTGCAATTTTGCTGCACTTTCTAGGTCTGCCAAGGTAACTGAACCGTAAATATGCGGCTCACGAGTCCCGAGCAAATTTAAATTCGGACCATTCAGCAGCAGCAGTTTGCTTGCCATATTATCAATTCTATTTCACGAAGATAACGCATTTTGCCGCTATTTACTTGGTATTGGCAAGGAAAACTATTTTGCTACGTTAGATAGTTTTGCAATATCAGCGCGCAATTCCTCCATTTTTAAGCGTCCCAGATACTGTTTTGCAATACTGCCATCCGCCGCAATCAGTACTGTAAATGGCAACCCACCGCCTTGATTGCCTAGCTGGCGCGATAATTCTGTGCCTTCCATGCCAGCTGAAAATACTGGATAAGTAATCTGATATTTTTTGGCAAACTCAGCAATATTGGTCGGACTATCGATGCCTAAGCCTAGTAATTGAACATTCTTTCCAGATAGTTCCTTTTGTAGCGCAGATAACTCGGGCATTTCTTGTACGCAAGGACCGCACCAGGTCGCCCAGAAATTAACGACTAAAAACTTACCTTGCCATTGCGCCAGTTTCTGAGCCTGGCCTTTGCTGTCAGATAGTGTGAGCCCCATCAATTGCGCCACACTGGTATTTTTAGGTGCTACGGGCGCCAATTGCTTATTGGCGGCGACTACGCCTACAGTTGCTGAGGCAATCGCGATCAGTACTGCTGCGATAAGAAAACGTTTATTCATTCCTGACTTTCTGTAATCAATGCTTTGACTGCGGCGATAGAAGCGCGCTCATTGCGTCCGCCATGTTTGATGTCGTCCTGGTTGTATAAAGCCAGATGAACACCTTCCTGTTTGTACATGAAGCTGAGTGTTTCAACTTGTTCACTACGTTTATGGGCACGATTTCCCGCACTATTTTCGGATACTTCAAAGCGGATATCTTTGTTTAGCAAAAAAATCGTGACGTCCTTGCTATTGTCGGTAAATAAATGCAAATGAATATCAGAATGCTCGCCGGCGGTGCCATTTAACGCGGCGCCGACCAGGTAGGGATTAAACTTCTCCAGTTCTTGCATGACCTCAACAGCAATTTTTCGTAATTCCAGCAAACGTTGCGGCTGTGTGTCACCAAAGAAAATCGCATTGTATTCACGGACTTCTTGCTCAATTTCTTGATTATCTGGCATCACATCGCCACGAATTTTTTGGTTGCCCAGCAACTGTTTGGCAGCGCGTCGCTTGGCAGATCCATAGTCTGCACCATCCTCAGCGATCATACGGGCTGCCAGCGCAGCGATTTCTGCGCGCAGGGAGTCGGATTCGTTTAGGCTGCTCATCATCATTGCGGCATCATAAACCAAAATACTTTGCGATGTTTCTAGTCGTACGGAATCTCTTGGCAGATGTCTTGAGGCGGTCGTCTGTCAGGTAGAATTGCGGGATTCTAAAATTTGCAGGATTTGTGCCAAATCGTTTTAGTCTGTTTGATCGTTTTGATCACACGGAATTATTCTCACGGTCTCGCTAATTCCTGTATTGCACTTATTCGCTTAGGCGCTTCGATAGCGCGATAAAAACCATGCATATTCATATATTAGGTATCTGCGGCACATTTATGGGCGGTCTGGCGGTCTTGGCGAAGGAGGCCGGACATAAAGTTACTGGCTGCGACGCCAATGTCTATCCGCCGATGAGCACTCAGTTGCAGGCGCAAGGGATTGAGCTGACCGAAGGTTTTGCGGCGGATCAAATCGCGTTGGAGCCGGATTTGTTTGTGATTGGTAATGTGGTCACACGCGGCAATCTGCTGATGGAAGAAATTTTAAACCGCGGTTTACCCTACATCTCTGGTCCGCAATGGATGGGCGAGCATATCTTGCGCGACAAGTGGGTGCTGGCGGTAGCAGGTACACATGGCAAGACCACAACGTCGGCGATGCTGGCATGGATACTGGAGTCTGCTGGTTATGCGCCAGGCTTTTTAATCGGGGGAGTGCCGCTCAATTTTGGTATTTCCGCCCGACTCTCCGGTTCGCAAGCCTCGGATTTTTTTGTCATTGAGGCGGACGAGTACGACACGGCGTTTTTTGATAAGCGCAGTAAGTTTGTCCATTACCATGCTAAGACCGCAATTTTAAATAACCTCGAATACGACCACGCAGATATTTTTCCGGACGTGGCGGCGATAGAAACCCAGTTCCATCATTTGGTGCGCACCGTGCCCGGCGTCGGGCGCTTGATTGTGAATGGGGAGGAAGCCACTTTACAAAACGTGCTACAACGCGGTTGCTGGAGTGAGAAAGAATTCTTCACTACCGATGCGTCTGCAGACCAGCAAGGCTGGTCCTTGTCGCTGCAAGATGGCGAAGATTTTGAAGTGTTTTTCAATGGTCAATCCCAAGGTGTGGTGCAGTGGCAACTGAACGGTGCTCACAATCGTCTGAATGCTTTAGCCGCGATTGCTGCTGCACGCCATGTCGGCGTCACTCCTGCGATTGCGATTGAGGCGCTGGCGCAGTTTGTCAACGTCAAGCGCCGTATGGAAGTGCGTGGGGTTGAGGGTGGAGTTACTGTCGTTGATGATTTTGCACACCATCCTACGGCAATCACGACAACGGTTGCGGGTTTGCGTCGCAAGGTCGGCGCCGGGCGCATTTTGGCCGTACTGGAGCCGCGTTCCAACACCATGAAGTTGGGTAGTATGAAGCAAGCCTTGCCCGGTAGTCTGGAGCAGGCTGACTTGGTGTTTGCCTACGCAGCTCCGACTGCTTCTGCAGGAGGCAAGTCGGTGATAGGATGGGATCTGGCAGAAACCTTGAGTCCGCTGGGCGCCAAAGCCTCAGTCTTCAATGATCTTGACAAGCTGGTTAGTGCCATCGTGCAGCAAGCGCAAACGGGTGACCACATTCTGGTGATGAGCAACGGCGGTTTTGGTGGAATTCATCAAAAATTGTTGGATGCGCTGGCGAGCAAAACGGTCGCTGCATGATTTTATACCTGCATGGCTTTCGCTCCTCACCACAATCGTTTAAAGCACGCAAAATGGCGGAATACATGCACAGCTTGGGGCGTGCAGAAGAATATGTTTGTCCACAATTGTCGGCATCGCCTTTGCTGGCGATTCAGCAGGCAGAGCAACTGATGTCAGCTTATGCTCCAGAAGATATCACCGTGATTGGCTCGTCGCTTGGTGGTTTTTACGCGACCTGGCTGGCAGAAAAATATGGCTGCAAGGCGATCTTGCTCAACCCAGCCGTCAAGCCGCCACGTGATCTGGAAAAGTATGTGGGTGTCACGACCGCTTATCACAGCGACGAGGTGTTTGAGTTTAAAGCGGAATACGTGCCGCAATTGCGCGCATACGAAGTGGCGGCAATCACACAAGCTGAGCGTTATTTTTTGCTGGCTGCGACCGGTGACGAAGTGTTAGATTGGCGCGAAATAACAGCGCATTATCCGGCCGCCAAACAAATCGTGATCGAAGGAAGTGATCATGGCATGGCGGATTTTGTCGATTATCTGGATCAGGTTTTATTGTTTTGTGACGCGGGAATCTGATCTTGGTTTGCTGTGTTTGCGATCAACGATATGAGTGACGGCCGCGTGAGCAGTGCTACTTTGAGCGCTACCATTTTGCGTAGTCATTCGCCTGCTTTTGCCCATTGGCTTACGCATGTCAATGGTGTTCAGGCTTCCGCAAAAATGGTTGATTGGCTGACCAATCGCTCCTCGCTGACGGCCAGACTAGTGGCCTGTTCAGATCAGTTTAGAGTACAGCGTTTGCATCAGCGTCAGGCAATTTGTCTGTCAGATGAGGCGATGCAGATTGGTTTGCCGCGCCGCGCCAAAGTATATGAGCGGGAAGTATTGTTGCGCTGTGATGGCGAGGCGGTGGTGTACGCACACACTGTGCTACCGTTGACCGCAACTGCCAGTCAGTGGCCATTATTTAGTTCGCTTGGTGAACGCTCTTTGGGCTCAACTTTGTTTAATGATCCTTTGGTGCAGCGTGGTGATTTGACGTATGCGCGTTTGCGGAGAGCGCATCCGCTGATGCGCAGAATCGCTGCCGTAGATGGAATAGATTTGGAGCAATCCGCCAGTCTCAGTCTGTTAGCGCGCCGTTCGGTGTTCCGGCGCAAAGGCGCTTGTTTATTGGTGACCGAGGTATTTTTGCCTGCGATTGCTAGCTTGATGAATAAATACTAGTAGGGTGTATTTTTAATCGTCCAGAGAATCATTGGACATTAAGCGGTATTTTTGCAGATACTCCCATGAAAATGATTATTTTGTAGAGAAAAGAAGTATTGCATGAATTTATTTTTTGAAGAATCCGGTGACTTTAAAGCGGGTAGTGTGATGTCCCAAACCGGCGAGGCATATCAGGTAGAACTCGCCAGCGGCAAGCGCAGCAAAGTGCGCGTTAAAGACGTGCTACTGCAATTTGCTTCACCCGATGCCAGCAGCTTGCTCGTGCAGGCAAAAACGCTAGCCGCTGAAATTGATCTGGAATTTTTGTGGGAAGTCGCAGGCGAGGAGGAGTTTGGGTTTGCAGAACTTGGTACCGAATATTTTGGGCATGCACCCAAACCGGAAGAAGCCGCAGGTCTGATTTTGGCCTTGCATGGTGCACCGGTTTATTTCTACAAAAAAGGTCGCGGTCGTTATAAGGCGGCGCCAGAAGCGTCGCTCAAAGCCGCATTGGCTGGGATAGAGAAGAAAAAGCAGCAAGCGATTATCCAGGCAGGCTATGTAGAAGAGTTAAAGCAGCGTCGCTTGCCGGATGCGTTCAAATCACTGGCCTTGCAACTGCTGTTTAAGCCAGAAAAAAATGGCATCGAATACAAAGCCTTTGCCGAAGCCTGCGATGCACTGCAAATGTCGCCACAACGCTTGATGCTGGCTTGCGGTGGCGTGAAGAGTGCTAAAGATTTACATTTCTCTAAATTTTTATTTGAGAATTTCCCGAAAGGTATTGGCTTCCCGCCGGCGCCTATTCCGTCCTTGCCGGCTGATTTGCCCGAGGCAGATGTGCAAGCGTTTTCGATTGATGACGTGACCACGACAGAAATTGACGATGCGTTTTCCGTCGTCATGCTGGGTAATGACCAGATACGCATCGGTATCCACATCGCGGCACCGGCGCTGGGCATACAACGCAATGATGCACTCGACATGATTGCACGCTCGCGCATGTCGACCGTGTACATGCCCGGCGATAAGATCACCATGTTGCCTGATGCCTTGGTAGAAACTTATACCTTGGGCGAGGGGCAGACTCGTCCGGCGCTGTCCTTATATGTGACGCTCAATACCAGCGACTGGAGTGTGATCTCGACGGAAACCAAGTTGGAGGCCATCCCGATGGCATCCAATTTGCGCCATAACGATCTAGACGCCTTAGTCACCGAAGAGAATCTCGCCAACGATGCCGGTGAGTATCCGCATAAAGCCGAGATCGCGCAGATATGGCAATGGGCGCAAGTATTGGAAAAAGGTCGCATGGCCAAGCGCGAAGGTTTTGGTTTAAAACCAGAACAAACCAATCGCGTCGATTTCAATTTTTATGTAGAAGATGATGTCGTCTCCATCGTCCGCCGCAAGCGTGGTGCGCCGCTGGATAAGATGGTTGCCGAGCTGATGATTTTTGCCAACAGTACCTGGGGTAAATTCATGGCAGATCATGGTATTCCGGGTATTTACCGAGCGCAGGGTGGCGGCTCCGGTGGTTGGGCGGCCAAGATGCAAGTGCGCATGGTCACACATGCTGCGCCGCATCAGGGCTTGGGCGTGGATCAATATGCCTGGAGCACTTCACCACTGCGTCGTTACACCGATCTGGTCAATCAATGGCAGATCATTGCCTGCGTACAGCATGGCGTCACTGCACCGCTGGTTGCGCCGTTCAAGCCAAAAGATGCCGACCTGTTTGCGATTGTGTCCGGTTTTGATGCCGCCTATGCCGCCTATGCCGATTTCCAAAATAATATGGAAAGATATTGGTGCTTGCGTTGGTTAGGGCAAGAGAACGCACGTCAGGTTGATGCAGTCGTCTTGAAGGATGAAGTGCTGCGTCTGGTCGATATTCCATTGATTATCCGCTTGCCGGGTATGCCGCAAATGGCGCGCGGTGCGCAAGTTAAACTGGATATTCTGCGCTGGGATGAAGTTGATCTCAGTGTCGAGGCGCGGGTCCTCGAAATGCTCTCCAGCGTCACCGATGAAGGTTTGGTTGATATGGATGAGAGCGATGACGATACTGCCGCTGTAGTTGATACTGAGGTTGATGCTGATACTGAAACTCAGACTGCGCCAGAAAACGAATCGCCGAACCAGTCTGGCAGCATCGATAACAACGCTGATACCTCAGAAGATCAGAAACTTGAAGCCGATACGGCAACGGGCGATGTAAAATCTGATTCAGACTTGGTAGCAGATAATTAATAAAAAATTAGTCAGAGCCTGGATAGCTCATAGTTCTGACTAACGTAAAACAAAGCTCTTTCAAAACGACGATATTATTTGTGAAATCCATCTTAGATAATCTGATTCTCTCCATCGCTATCATGGTCTCGTTGGTATTGCATGGGACGATACTGCTACTGCATTTTGTCGCTCCACATCCGGCAGAAGTCGTGGCCGCTGACCCTGGTTTAGAAGTCATCTTGGTCAACGCCAAACACGATAAAAAGCCACTCAAAGCAGAGGCATTGGCGCAAGCCGATCTGGATGGTGGCGGCGCTAATGACAGCGGGCGTGCTAAATCACCTTTGCCAGATATGCGTAAAACTGAAAACGGCGACAGCATCATGGTCGCCAAGCGCAAAGTAGAGGAATTAGAAGAGCAGCAAAAAAAATTGATGGATCAAGTCAATTTAAAAACCCGCGTCAATACGCCGCCCCCAACCGACAACAAGCCAAACGACGCTAAACCGACCAGCAATGGACAAGATCATGTCGACAGCACGCAGGCGCTGGCACGCATGGCGGCTGAAATTTCGCAAAGTATAGAAGACCAGAATAAGCGCCCGCGTAAAACTTTTATTACACCCAGCACCCAGGCAGTTGGTTACGCGGTGTATTACAAGACTTTGCAAAAACGGGTGGAAGATATTGGTACCTTGGATTTTCCGCAAAAAAACGGCAAAAAATTATATGGTGAGTTGATTGTGTACATTCCGATTTTTCAGGACGGTACTATTTATGAAAAAGATGGCGGTCCAAAAGTCGAGAAGTCATCAGGTAATCCCGCATTAGATGCCGCCGCTTTACGTATCGTCAGACGTGCAGCGCCGTTTGGTAAATTCCCACCCAATATGCGCTCGAATGATAAAGACGATTTGTGGATAGTGATCACCCGTTTTAAATTTACTCGTGACCAGCAGTTAGAAACCGAGTTGCGCGGAGGTGGCAATTGATTGCTTCTTCAGAGCCCGATCGTTATGTGGTGATCGGCAATCCGATTGCGCATAGCAAATCGCCGTCTATTCATGCCAGCTTTGCGATGCAGACTGTGCAACATATCGACTATCAGCGTTTGCTGGCACCGCTAGATGGTTTTGCGGACTGTGTGCAGGCATTCCGTTCTGCGGGCGGTAAAGGTGCCAACGTCACCGTGCCTTTTAAGCTGGAAGCATTTGCATTAGCCACCCAACTGACACCGCGCGCACTAGCCGCCGGTGCGGTAAATATGCTCAAGTTTGATGGTGAGGAGATCATCGGCGATAACACCGATGGACAAGGTCTGGTCGCTGATATTGTGCAAAACGCAGGCATAGTATTAAAAGCGAAACGTATTTTGTTACTGGGCGCAGGCGGAGCAGCGCGCGGTGCAATTCTTCCCTTATTAGAACAACATCCGGCAGAACTCATCATCGCTAATCGTAGCTTGGTACGCGCACAAGAGTTAGTCGCACTGGCACATCAGTACAATCCCGATGCGGCGAGCAATAGCAGAGTTCAGGCAGTGCCATTTGCTGACGCAGCGGGCATCTTTGACGTCATCATCAACGCCACCTCAGCCAGTTTGCAGGACGATCTGCCGCCTGTTCCTGCCGGCGTATTTGCGTCCCATACCTTGGCCTATGACATGATGTACGGCGCTCAGCCAACGACGTTTCTGCGCTATGCCGCCGGGCAAGGTACGCAGACCAGAGATGGCTTGGGTATGCTGGTGGAACAAGCCGCCGCTGCGTTCCAGTTGTGGCGCGGCGTGCAACCAGAGACGCAAAAAATATTAGCTGATTTACGCATGGCTTTAGCTGTATCTGTATCTGCACATGCAACTGCACCTGTATCGACAACAGCACCGGAGCCAACATGAAGCGCGTCCTTTTATGGCTGATCCTGTTGCCACTATTATTATTTGTGTTGTTGCAGGCGTATTTCTTATTGCAAATTTGCTGGTGGGTACATTTCAATCCCTCATCTACCAGTTTCATGCGACATCAATTAGATCTGTTGCAAGAGAAAAATCCCGACGCCAAACTTCAACAGAAGTGGGTGCCGTACGCTAAGATTTCTAATAACCTAAAGCGTGCCGTGATTGCCTCAGAGGACGATACTTTTGTCGATCATGAAGGAGTCGATTGGGAAGCCTTGCAAAAGGCTTATGAGAAAAATCAGAAGAAGGGCAAGGTCGTTTCTGGTGGCTCCACCATCACCCAGCAATTGGCTAAAAATTTATTCTTATCCGGCCAGCGCAGCTACTTGCGCAAAGGGCAAGAATTGATCATTACCTACATGCTAGAACTCTGCATGGATAAAGAACGTATCTTAGAAATTTATTTAAACGTAGTGGAGTGGGGCGTCGGCGTATTCGGTGCAGAGGCAGCGTCGCAACATTATTACGGCGTGACGGCGGCAGCACTCAGTCCAGCCCAGGCGGCAAGGCTGGCCGTAATGTTACCCAAGCCTAGATACTTTGATAAAAATACTGGATCCGGCTACCTGCAAAGGCGTAGCGAACTGATCCTGAGACGAATGAATTCTGCTGAACTACCATGATCAATCAAAAACAATCTGGCTTTATGAGCTTATGGACTATTTCCTTCTTGATGATGTTATTAACTGCAGTAGGCTTGAGTGTTTTATATATGGCGCGTTATGGTGAATTGCCTTTTCCACAGGCTCGAGCCAGATGGAGTAAATCAGCGAATGTGATTTCAACTGAATTAAAAAATGCCAGTGGCATGCAATCATCCGTTAGCTCACAAGATACAAGCAGCACGCCAAATGCCAATATGCAGCAAGCTGTAACGATAGATGCTGGTGTGCGTCGTTGCACCGTTAACGGCAAGACGGTTTATTCCGATACTTTGTGCCTCGATAATAATCCCACGACTAAAACGCTCAAGCTGCACGACAATAAGTCCGACGCGCCGAAAGCGCCCGCATCCGCAGCAGATAGCAATGATCTGGCTGGACAAGATTTGCGTGAGAAAATTTTGAGCAAAATGCTGAAGTAAATTGTAGAACTTGCTTGGAATAGCATGGCAATTCTGTCTAAGCAATCTAGCAAATAAACTACGTATATTCATTTTTAATCTGACAGGGCATAAATGAACTTCATGCAACTACGTACTGCCACCTTATCCGACGCTAAAGCAATCGCCCATCTTCATGCTGAAAACTGGAGACTGGCGTATCGGGGTTTGCTGCAAGATGCTTACCTTGATCATGAGATTCATGCTGAGCGCTTAGCGTCGTGGGAAGAGCGTTTTCACCAGCCTGCAGCAAATCAATATATCGTTGTTGCAGAAGAGAACGGTGTTCTTTGTGGCTTCGCTTGCGCATTCGCAAACGAAGATCCGCAATGGGGGCATTACCTCGATAATCTGCATGTCGCAGCCGATAGTAAAGGGCAAAATCTCGGTGGAAAATTAATGGCCGATGTTGCCGTCTGGAGCCGCAGTCAAAATGCAAGCCAAGGTTTGTATTTGTGGGTGCTGGAGGCCAATCATGCCGCCATACGCTTTTATCAGCGCATGGGCGGTGTTGCGGCAGATACCGAATTATGGGAGCCACCAGGTGGCGGCAAAGTGCCGACCTTGCGTTATGTCTGGCCTGAACTGAGTCAGCTTGGTTCTAAATAGGGTTAGTTGATAATCTGAGGCCTTGAATTAAAAATAATTTACTGAAGCTTGATCACTCATTACTCATCACTCATTATTCATTATTCAATGAGCGATCAATTCAGTCTGACTTAGGTGTTATCTCGCTACAACCCCAACTCCCGTCGCTCCGGCAATTCCTAAATTAGTCAGAGCCGCCATCTCCTCAGCACAGCCAACACCTTCAGCGAATACCTGGATATCGATATGATTCAAGATATTTGCCATGCCTTTGATAAATGCCTGGTTACTTGCATTGGCATCAATGTTGCGGATAAAGCTGGCATCAATTTTCAGGTAATCCAGTTTGATGTCGTGGATTAAATTCATACGGCTGAGTTGATGACCGGCGTGTTTGAAGCCGATTTTGCAGCCATAAGGATGCACGATTTGTTCAAAAATTCTAAAGGCATCCAGATGGTTGAACACACCATTTTCTGGAATCTCCAGCCATAAGCGCTTGCATAGTTCTGTGTTGTTTTTCAACAGCGTTTGTACTGCTGCACGGAATGTCGTATCCCGGATTGATAATGCGGATAAATTGACGGCAACACCCGCCAAACTTGGATTTTTTCTTAACTCGTTTAAGCCCAGATTCATCGCCGCTAGATCTAACTGTGTGCTCAAACCCAAGCGTTCTGCAACGGGCAAAAAACGTCCCGCTGCAAACCAAATATCATCAAACATCAAGCGTAAAGCTGATTCCTGATGGACGATGTTTTGCTGGAAATCCACTACAGGAAATAGCGCGAGCTTGACTTTATCTTGCTGTAAGGCTTGCTGGATTAAGTTAGTCCATTCTTCTTTAGTTTTCGGTGCCTGCGTGATGTCTAAAGGTAGCGCACGATGGGTGCCGCTGATACCTGTGCTTTCTACGCTGGCGACGGCGCTGTCGACTTGGGATAAGAGTTTGCCAGAGCTGATGCCAAAATTAAACTCACCATAGCCGACGCAGATTGTGCAGGAGTTTTCGGCGACTGCGTTGACCGTATCTTGTATCCGTTTCAGTAGGGCCGTTGCCAGCGGCTCGGCATTACTTTCCCTGCACAGTATTGCAAAGTCCGAGCCGTTTAAGCGGGCAGCAAAACCTTCTTCTAATTCCGACACGCTACCCGTCAATTGTCCACCGATTATTCTTAACAAGGAATCTGTCTTCTCGCGTCCCAGTTGTTGATTGAGCTGTGAAAAATTCGCCAGTCGCATCAGTATCAGACTACCAGTTGCGGTATGTTCCTCTTCTATCATGACTTGCAGGCGCGCCATAAAATGGGAACGATTGGCCAAGTTTGTGATGGCGTCGGTATTGGCTTCGCGTTGTAATGTATCGAGTCTGGAGGCTTCTTCTGCGAACATAGATTTGAGTAAATTGACGGAGGCATTCATCGCTACTGTGAGCTTGCGAAGTTCTGGCACATCGGATTCTGGCGTGGTGACAAAGCGTCTTTCAGATAATGCATTAGCTTGTTCAATCACGGTATCTAAAGGCCGCTTCAAGCGGCGTAAAATGCGGGTGCCGAGGTAGCCAGAAATCAAACCGGCCAGCCCAATCGCTGCTAGCATTTTGCAGGAAGAATCCCATAGCGCTTGATAAGCAAAACCACTTTGCGTCACGATAGAAATGGTGCCGACTTGTTTCCAACCATTGCTGATTTGTGCCTGACCGGGGAATGAGTTGATCGGGAATAGCTGGATAAACCATTTCGGAACACTCGCTCGCTCGGGTTCTGCAACGCGTTCAACCAGTTTTTTTCCTTCTGGATTAATGATGCTGATATTTTCGTAATAGCCGCGATCAAATAAAGCTGTGACGATCAGTTCCAGTTCGACGGCATCGATGTTTTTTTGATTCAGTGATAAGGCTAAGACGCTGGCGTTATCGGCATTTTTCATGCGTAGCTGTTCATTCAGATAGGCCCGTGAACTCAGTGTGGAGGCAAGCAAACTTCCTACCGATGCCAGCACGGTACTGAGGATAATGGCGAGCCAGAGTTGACGATACATGGACATAAATTTTCCTTTAAAAACCTTCTCGTTTGGCACGTTCTAACAGATCTTGCCAGCGCGATAGCCGGCTAGTGCCGCCGGCACCAGGTTTGGTATTACCTGCGACGCCCGAGTAAATGCCTTGACTGTTAAAGCTGAAGATCGGGATTAAGTCTGGCCGGCGTGAAGCCGGACGAATATCGTTGACCAGACTATCCAGGATCAATGGCTCGGCGCTACTTGATGGGTAGTAAGCGAGGATCATGTGCGCCTGTTGTGCGCTAGTGCCATCGGCATTGGTGATTTTTGCTTTGACGTAAATCAGGCGTAACTGATTTTCGGGTACGTTCATGTTCAGCAGGGTGAAGTACTTGGCGATGACGTAGTCTTCACAATCGCCTTTTTCTTTCGATAAAAGTTCCATCGGCGTCGCCCAATAATCCTCAACGCCCCAGACTTCCTGATCCTCGGTATAAGTGATTTTTTGATTGAAAAAATCATTCACTTTTTCTAATTTGGCGCTAGTCGTAAGCGCCATGTTTGTCTGAATCAGGTTACGCCATTCCAGCAGCAGTTGCTGGTTGCCACCCATGGCGCGTAGCGTAGATTGCAGTCGCGGAAAATCAAGGGCACTCACCGTCAGCAACACACTGCAAGCGAGCAACAGCAATGCTAGTTTGCAGAGGGTATGTGGGAACGTGCTGCGTAGAGACAAATGGTTGACCCAAGGTTGAGAGGTTTAGATGAGGTTTTCTGTATCAAGCACTGAATAATTTTGTACAAAATGGGAAGAACCTATCTAGCGTCATTTAAATATACTCCCCATTATTTTTTTCTAAAACGCCTTATTGTCCAGTAAGTATATGGACAACTAATAAATACATACTGGGAGTATATATTTAATCTTTTGTATAATGCAGATCAACGCGAGACTTAATTTTTTTGTCGACACAAAAGGGAAATCTCGGTTTAACTCAAATTTCCTTTTATCAGCGTAACGCGTGGGGTTAAAACCTCACCTACATATCCACATCGAATTTCTAGCTTTTAGTAGACAAAATAAACTACTACTTCATTGCTGTCTGGATGTCATTTGCTATAGATCGCGGCAAATAAACAGCCTAAAAATAATATTGCCCAAATAACTCCCCAGCGCAATGCTGCGGTTTTATTCGGCATAACAATTGTTAATATCATCATGCCCAAGGATATCTGCACACCGCCCATCCATTGGGCAGTCAATCCATCCGCGCTAAAGAGTTGGCCGCGTTTAGTAGTACCCGCAAAATGACCAGAAAAAATCGCCAGTAAACCTAAACCCAGCATTACAGCCGCGAACAAGCCTGTAATGACATAGACAATACGCTTTTGGCGTATTTGTTCATGGATTTTTAGGTCTTCAGGATGCTGCATGAACCTAGTCCTCTTTTTACTTTAGTGTTCTGTTTTATATTAACTTTATTCAGTTTGCTAAACAAAGGCTGTAACCTCGGAGGCCATTACTTCACTAGTTCCGCAAACGCTTTTTTCGCCGCAGCGATCGTCTCAGCGATGACCGCATCGTCATGTTGTGCTGACACAAAGCCTGCTTCAAATGCTGACGGTGCCAGGTAGACGCCGGCGTCTAACATCAGATGGAAGAAGCGGTTGAAGCGGTCTTTATCGCTGGACATCATGGCAGCATAAGTCGCTGGAACCTCGGCAGCGAAGTAAAGGCCGAACATGCCGCCCTCTGAATCTGCGCAAAATGGGATGTCTGCTTCTTTAGCCGCAGCGCTTAAACCTTCCACTAATTTGCGGGTTTGCGCGGTCAGATTTTCATAGAAGCCAGGCTCTTGTACCAGTTTGAGTGTAGTCATGCCAGCAGCTACAGCAACCGGATTGCCAGACAAAGTCCCCGCCTGATAAACGCCGCCAATCGGTGCCATGTGTTGCATTAAATCCGCACGTCCACCAAACGCCGCCACAGGTAATCCGCCGCCAATGACTTTGCCTAAGGCCGTGATGTCTGCGTTAATGCCGTACAGCGCTTGTGCGCCGCCCAAGCCAACGCGGAAGCCGCACATGACTTCATCAAAAATCAATACGCTGCCATATTCAGTGCACAGGCGACGCATGGTTTGTAAAAATGCCGGCGTGGCTTTGATCAGATTCATGTTGCCTGCAATCGGTTCAACGATCACACAGGCGATGTCTTTGCCGTAGGCTTTGAAGGCGTCTTCCAGTTGTTGCGGATTGTTGTAGTCGAGCACCAAGGTATGCTTGGTGAAATCCTCTGGCACACCGGCAGAAGTCGGATTGCCGAAGGTGAGCAGGCCGCTGCCAGCTTTTACCAAAAGTGAATCGGCATGACCGTGATAGCAGCCTTCAAACTTAATAATCTTATCGCGCTTGGTCGCGCCGCGAGCCAGACGCAATGCGCTCATCGTTGCCTCGGTGCCGCTGGATACCAGTCGCACTTGTTCTATTGAGGGCACGAGGCGACAGATTTCTTCTGCCATCTCGATTTCGCCTTCGGTTGGCGCACCAAAACTGAGGCCGCGTGTAGCAGCTTCTTGTACCGCTTTGACGACAGCCGGATGTGCGTGACCAACGATGGCGGGTCCCCAGGAACCGATGTAGTCGATATAGCGCTGATCTTCTGCATCCCAAAAATAGGGACCCTCTGCACGTTTGATAAAGCGCGGTGTACCACCTACGGATTTGAACGCACGCACGGGTGAGTTAACGCCGCCGGGAGTGGTTTTTTGTGCGCGTAAAAAAAGACTGTCGTTGGTATTTGTCATAGTTGCGTAAAAAGATGAATGGGGTGTAATGAGGTTAGCGGCGATTACTGTAAAAAATATTTAATGTGAGGTAAGCGTCCAGCAATTAAAAAAAATGGTGAGCCAGTAAAATCCAGGCGCTAGAAAGTTATAGCAAGACCCCAGATTATTCAGGCTCTTTTGCCCAAAAATAACGATCTGGAATTAATCTGCCCATACCCAGCCGTTGGGCGTGACTAATAGCAGCTAGCGTAAATTCTTGCGCTTCTAAAACTGCCTCGGGGATTTCAAGTCCGTTTGCCAATAATGCGGCAATACTGGCAGACAAAGTTGTGCCTGCGCCAACGTGTGAGCCAGTGATTCTCTGCCAATGGTCATTACGGACGACGCCTGCTTCGTTAAACAAAATATTGGCTACTTCATTGGTGGTGGTCGGTGTGCCGGTGACAAACACGTATTCACAACCGGATTCGATCAAGGTCATGACATCGGCCAGCATCTCGTCGTCGATATTAGTTTCGGTATTCAAATTATCGGATTCATCGGATTCGCTTACTTCATTTGGCTCGCGCCAGGTTTCTGCTAAACGAGATAGCTCTACTGCGGAAAGCACTAGTACGGTCGCTTGAGGTATCAACAATTCACGGATGGCTAATAACAGATCCTCAGCTTCCGGGTCGTCTGGCATGCCAGAATTAAACGGATCAAGTACCAATGGCAAAGCGGGATAATCAGACACGATCTCCGCAATGACGGTGACATTTTCTACGCTGGCGATTTGGCCAACTTTAAACGCGACAACTGGCATGTCTTCCAAAATAGTCCGGGCCTGGTCAACAACCAGATCGGCTTCCATCGGGTGAACATCGTCAATTTGAGAGGTGTCTCCAACCAGAATCGCAGTGATCACAGGCAAGCCGTGGCAGCCCATTGCAGCGAATGAGGCTAAATCTGCTTGTATGCCGATACCAGATACGGGATCCGAAGCACCAAACGTAAGAATGAGAGGAGAAATTTGGTTTTGCACGGTGGGTAGATTAATATAGGCGACTTTGTGGAGATGATTGCACGATATTCTGTACTCGTGGCGCGTATTTGACGTGCTTTAGTAGCAAAAAATTCGTACGACAGTCTCCGTATTTTACTTGATTGAAGGGTTTTGGTCGTGAGCGATAAACAAACAACAACTGCAGAATTTAAGACTTGGATGTGCCTGATTTGTGGTTGGGTGTATGACGAAGAAGCCGGTTTGCCCGACGAGGGCATAGCGCCTGGAACACGTTGGGACGATGTGCCGATGAACTGGACTTGCCCTGAATGTGGCGCCCGTAAAGAAGATTTCGAAATGGTGGCGATGTAAGATAGTTAAAATTTAATTTTATTGCTTAAAAGATAAATTTCTGAATCATTTGATGCCGGTTGTTGCAGTTGAATGTTTATTCATGGAAAAAGTGTCGCAAGTTTCTTATTTTTTGTTACAGTGTTAGATGATTTTTAACGCAGTTTATTAGAGATAATCTTATGTCAACCTTGACAGGTAATGAAAGCTTGAAAATTATGGTGATCGACGACAGCAGCACGATTCGTCGGTCGGCAGAGATTTTTTTGGGGCAAGTGGGTTATAAAGTGGTTTTAGCGGAAGACGGCTTTGATGCGCTGGCTAAAATTAATGATTCACACCCTGATTTAATTTTTTGCGACATTTTAATGCCAAGACTGGATGGTTATCAGACTTGCGCATTGATCAAAAAAAGTGCCAGATTCCGCGACACGCCCGTTATCATGCTGTCTTCTAAAGACGGTTTGTTTGATCGGGCGCGCGGCGCTATGGTGGGGTCGGATGAATATCTTACCAAACCGTTTACTAAAGACAGTTTGCTCAAGACCGTTCGTAATTACACATCCGGCACGCCATCCAAATGATTTCAAAGTAAGAATATTGAGGTAGAAATAAAATGGCTATACAAAAAATTCTGGTAGTGGACGATTCTCCAACTGAGCGTTATTTCTTGACTGATATTCTGGTCAAAAATGGCTTCTCAGTTTCTACCGCAGAAAACGGCGAAGAAGCGCTGACAAAAATCAAGGCAGACAAGCCACAACTGATTTTGATGGATGTAGTGATGCCAGGTCAAAATGGTTTTCAGATCACGCGTGCAATTGCCCGCGATCCTGAGACGCAAGACGTCCCTGTAATCATTTGCACTAGTAAAAATCAAGAAACCGATCGCATTTGGGGTTTGCGCCAAGGCGCGCGTGACTATTTGGTAAAACCTATCGACCCACAAGAGTTATTGGCGAAAATCGCCGCTCTTGGTTAATCGTTTACCTTGTTGAACTTTTCCGATAATCACTTCAGAAATTTATGGATCAAACTCCTCGCGACATAGACCCGCCTGCAGCGGTGACACGCTTAGATGGTGTAAGACCCGATAAGGCCTTACGCCGTACCCGTTTGCGGGAGTTTCAGGCACAGCTAGTCGAGCGCATGCAAGCGGCGCAGACTGGTACTCGCCTCAGTGCTAGTCAGCTCGGTGTGATGATAGGCCAAGTGCGTTATTTGTTAGATCTGCGAGAGGCGGGTGAAATCGTGTCCGCCGGATCGATGACCAAGGTGCCGCTGACTAAAGACTGGTATCTTGGTTTGTCAAACATACGCGGTAGCTTGACTAGTGTTGTCGATCTGGCGCGTTTTGAAGGTCGTGATGTCACAAATGTAGATAACAGTTGCCGCGTAGTCGCTTTTGCACCTAGCTTGTCTTTCAATAGTGGTTTGTTGGTGTCACAAGTGTTGGGCTTGCGCAACGCTGCTGATATGGAAGAGCAATTGGTATCAGATAATACTGACGAGCATAGCTACAAGCCTTGGATGATAAAAAAATATCGTGATCGGGATGCAAATATCTGGGTTGAATTAAGCCTCGCTGCTTTAATTCAAAACCAAGACTTTTTGCAAGTTGGTCTGTAGGGTTTGTAATCGCGTAAGTTCGTAATTTTGTAATTCGTCAGCTATCCAAAATAATATAGCTGGTAGCTTCTCAATCGTTTAGGAGACCTAGTAATGGCATTTAAACTACCGTCCTTGTCCAAGAAAAAACAAGACCATGAGCTTGACTTAGCTGAATCAGGCGTTCGGGAGTTCAATGATGCTGCCGATTCGATTGAAGAGGCAAGTAATGTGAAAATGCTCTCACCAGAAGCGTCAGAAGCTTCGTCTGAAAATCTGCAGGTAGAGCAGCCTGTTAAAGCACCGGTTGAGCGACCAGCAGTAGCACACGCAGATGCGACTTTTATCGGTGACGTTATTGAAAAAGGTGGGGATATCAGACTGCCTATAATCGGTAGTTTGCCTCTGCAACGTCAGATTCGTGTTCTGTTGATTTTAATGATCGCATCCCTACTAGCGGTTGCGCTTTTCGTGTATTTAAATTCGACACAATCAACCTTAATTTCTACTCAGGCGCAAATTGCGGGTGAGGCGCTGATGCACTCCCAACGTATTGGTAAAGCTGCACCGAACTCGATCCAAGGTAATCCAGCTGCGTTTAAACAGCTGGATGAAAGCCACAGGGAGCTGAATAACGACTTAAATATTCTGTTGAATGGCGGTTCTTACCAGGGGCGTGACGTGAGCAGGCCTGATTCAACTCTTGAGCCAGTATTGAAAGATACGCAAAAAGCGTGGAAGAACTCTGACAAAGCTGCAGATACGATTTTGAAGCTGCGCAAAGAATTAACTGGTTTCGGTCAGACGCTACAAAAACTGAATGGTTTGTCTGGTGGATTGCTGGAACTGACTGAGCAAATTTCGACATTAAAAGTACAGGGCGGTGGTACTTCTCGTGAAATTTCTGCTTCTGGTCAGTTGGTTATGTTGACACAACGTCTGGCTCGTAGTGCGAATGAATTCTTGACCTCAGAGGGTGTAAATCCTGAAACAGCATTTTTGTTGGGTAAAGATACCAATACTTTCCGCGATCTTGTAGATGGCTTCTTGAACGGTAGTGAAGTTTTACGCCTAACAGCGACAAAAGATGCAGATACTCGTGAAAAGCTAACAGAATTGCAAAAATCATTTGCAGAGTATCAGGCATCGGTTTCTAGTATTCTCGGTAACCTGCAAAATTTTATTGCTGCTAAACAGTCAGAGCAGTTACTGTTTAATGAGAACGAAGATTTAAAACAAAAACTGACTAAGCTGCAAAAAACTTACACTTCACAGCAAGATTCAACCAGTATCTATTTCTTGTTGATGTTGATCAGTGCCGTATTCGCATTGTTATCTGCCGCTGGTATTGCGTTAGTACTGTTGCAAGATAGCCGTAACCGTACAAAAGAAGCGAATGAACGACGGGTTGAGGCTGGCGCACAAATGTTACAAGCGCAAAAGCAAGAGGAAGAAGCGAAAGCAGCAAACGATCAAAATCAGGCTGCGATTTTGCGACTGATGAATGAATTGCAAGAAGTTGCGGATGGTGACTTAACGATTCAAGCAACGGTATCCGAAGATATCACTGGAGCGATCGCTGACTCGGTTAACTACACGGTGGAAGAGTTGCGTGGACTGGTTGGTCGCGTAACGTCAACAGCTGCGCAAGTTACTTCAGCATCAAATCATGCGCAGGGCATTTCAAACGATTTGTTGGAAGCATCACAGCAACAATCACGTGAGATTTCTGATGCGGGTCAAATCGTTGTGACCATGGCGCAGGATATTACTGACGTATCACGTTCAGCCAATGAGTCCGCCGAAGTTGCGCGTCAATCAGTTGCTGCGGCAGAGCAAGGTTCTCACGCGGTGGAAAACGCGATCAAAGGTATGAACGAGATTCGTGAGCAAATTCAAGAAACATCTAAACGGATTAAACGACTGGGTGAATCCTCACAAGAAATTGGTGAGATCACGGAACTGATTTCCGATATTACCGAACAAACCAACGTTTTGGCGTTGAATGCGGCGATTCAGGCGGCGTCAGCGGGTGAGGCAGGCCGAGGCTTCTCGGTGGTTGCGGAAGAGGTTCAGCGACTGGCGGAACGTTCGGCTGAAGCGACCAAGCAGATTGGCGCCTTGGTTCGTACGATTCAAACAGATACCCATGATGCGGTTGCCGCGATGGAAAAATCAACACAGGGTGTGGTTGAGGGTGCAAAGCTGTCCGATGCTGCTGGTACTGCGTTGTCTGAGATTCGTAGTGTTTCTAATCGTTTGGCCGAATTGATTCAAGGTATTTCCTTGGCGACGGAGCAGCAAGCGACTTCTGCGAACGGCGTTGCACAAAATATTCAGCATATTTTGACGATCACCGAACAAACTCAGAACGGTACTCAACAAACTGCGCATTCCATTAGTGAATTGTCGATGTTGGCTGAAGAACTTAGAAACTCGGTATCTCGCTTCCGAGTTGCTGCTTAGTTACGCAACTAATTTAGTTTGCTAATTTAGTTAGCTAAATTATCCAGCTACTGGCTGTTTTATAAATATGTGCGTATATGTGCATATGCAGTCAAATCATAAATGCACGGCGATAAGCGAAGGTTTATCGCCCTTTGAGTTTGCGGGGTACGCATGACATCTGATTTTTCAAATTCGCAAGAAACTTCCCAAGAGCAGTTTGATATTGGCCCACTCTCTTGGGTCATGGGCGAAGTTCGCGAAGCCATAACCAGTGCCGGAAAATTGTTGTCGGATGCAGTTTCCCAAGACGACGACAGCAAATCTACTATGTTGCTTCATGCAAAAAGCTATTTGCATCAAGCGCATGGTGCTTTGCAGATTGTTGATATTGACGGCGTCTCTATCGTCACGGAAACAATTGAGGATCTGGTCGAGCGCTTGCAAACAGGACAGTTGGAAATGTCTCAATTGCATGTTGATGTGATCAACGATGCTTTCCATGCCATTTTGCGTTATCTGGAAGATTTATTGTCTGGCAGTGCGCATCAACCTGTCCGTTTATTTCCTTATTACCGTGCTTTGTTACAACTTAAAGGCGCGGAAAGAATTCATCCTGCTGATTTGTTTTTTCCTTCACTGTCGGTTCAAGAACATATCCCTGAGCTGACACTAAGTTCTAAGATCGTTAAGGTTGATTACACCCATATCAGACAGCGGTTTGAGAAACTTCTGTTGGTAGTATTGACCAATAAAGATCATGCGCAGCAATTGCAAGCTGTACAGACTATGCATGATTTAATCGCTGAGATCGAGCAGGTACAAACTACTGCGCAGACAAAAGCCTTTTGGTTAGTGATGCGTGGCTTTGCAGAAGCGGTATCCAAAGGTTCGATCAAAAATGAACAGTATGTAAAACAGATTTTTGGACGCATTAATTTACAGATACGTCGCTTGGTTGATGGTGTCTCTAGTATTCCGGAACGCTTATTACGCGATGCATTATTTTTCATTGCACAGGTTGATCAGCCTTCTGAATTTGTTGCACAAATTCGTCGTGCCTACCAATTAGATAATCAAGTTCCGCTCGATTATGATCAAAAGAATTATGGAAAAATTCCCGCTAATATTCTGGTAACTGCCAAAGAGCAAGTCGCAAATTTAAAAAATTTGTGGGGCAGGATTGCGAACGGCGATATGAGTGTTGCGGATCGTTTTTCGCAAAAAATGAAAGATCTGGCAGAGAGCGGCTCTCAATTGAACTCTCCGGCTCTGTCCAAATTGCTGCGCGAATTGAGTGGGATTTCGCGCCACGCGGCACATACTTCGGATAACAGTAAGATTGGCATGGAGTTGGCCACTAGTTTGTTATTCGTTGAGAATGCACTAGACCAAATTGCACGTCTGCCAGCACATTTCTCTGAGCGTGCCGATGAAATCACAACGCGTTTATTGTCGCTAGTGTCTGGTGACGAACCGCCGAATCAGGCTGCGTGGATGGGGGAAATTTCAAGAGAAGCTCAGCAAAGACAGACGATGTCGGTTCTGGTTACAGAGATGCAGTCCAGTTTGCGCCAGGTTGAAAAAATCTTGGACGAATATTTCCGAGATCCTAATAGTTTAGATGTCCTGACGCCGGTCGATCCAATTCTGCATCAAATTGGCGGTGCGCTAGCTATTTTAGATCAAGATGATGTAATGCTTTCAGTAGAGCATACGCGTAAAGTGATAGGCCAGTTCGCCAGTATTGCTGGTACTGAGCATGCCGAAAATTCGTACCAAAATGTAGCGCAAAATATTGGTGCTCTATCATTTTTTATCGAAATATTGCAATCGCAACCAGATACCGCAAAGAAAAAATTCAGTTTTGATACAGAGGCAGGCTTACTTCGTACGAAGCTGTTAGACAAAAATTCAGACAAAGAATTATTGCCGACTTCGCTAAATGCGTCTTCATCATCTTCAGACATCAATATCACTAACGATATTGGTCATGCGGCAAGTCATACAACTGATACAGTTGTGACCGCTGAACAAGAGCTATTAAATCAGCAGCATCAATCCGATATGCTGGTCGCTTCATTAGTGGAGCAGCCGGGTAATTCTGAACTGCAAGCACAACTAAAAGATTCTCTCGAGTCAGAGCGTTCAGTTGCTACTTTGTTAGACGATGCAGAGGCTAATACCAGAGCCAAAGCAGCTATAGATTTGTTAGATAAGGCAGATGCGACGATGTCGCAAGATTCTTTGAATGAAATCGTTGCAGCGACGACGCATACAGTCACTGAATCTACGCCAACTTATGTACCTGAATTGCCTGAGGGTGATGAGGCAATTGATGCCGAGTTATTGGAAATTTTCCTGACAGAAGCGGATGAAGTATTAGAGTTTGTCCGCAAGACTGTGCCTCATTCCAGACTCAATCCAAATAATCAAGAAGACCTGACTAGCTTGCGTCGCTCTTTCCATACTCTAAAAGGAAGTGGGCGGATGGTTGGTCTGACTGTCTTTGGTGAGGCCGCCTGGAGCATAGAACAGGTGATGAATCTGTGGCTATCTGAGTCGCGCAACGGTAATGAAAATTTATATGCATTGCTTGATAAAGCTGCGGATGAATTAACTGTATGGGTAGAAGATTTAAAGCAATCTGGCTACTCAACGAGAAATGGTCATGCTGTTATTGCCGCTGCTGAGAGGATGAAGGCGGGACAAGATTATTCATATATAGAAGAGCAGCAAGCTACGCCATTAAGTGAAATAGCAAATGAAGTAGTTGGCACCCCAGCGTTACAAGAAAGTATCGATGCTGAGCCTGAAGTTTCTGAGATAGTAGCTACTCAGGTTGTAGAGGAAAATACCTCTGCGACTGAACACGAGTCAGTAGAGGAAGTAATCCAAGCGATCGCACTCGAGGATGAGGCGGACGATTTACATAGTGAGGCATTGACTGAGCATGCTGACCTGGCCGCTTTTGTGGCAGAAATACCTGCACATGCCGAGTTGCAAGAGCAGGACAGTCCAATATTAGACGAGCCTTCGCATGATTTGCTGGTTGCGTCTCCGAATGCGGACAATCTTCCTGATTTAAATGTTGACGATGTTTTGCCTGTTTTGCCACTATTAGATTCGACAAACTTAAATTCTGCCAACCTAGACGTAACGAATTTAGATGCTCCTGATCAGGTCGCCGATACTCAAGATACTAATCAAGTTAGCGAATCTGCAGATACAGCTCATGCCACTGCATTGACTGATAATTTGATCGGCACTAGCAGTGCTCAAATTATTGAATTCCCTGATTTGTCCAAGCCTTTATCAACGCAAGATGATAATGTCAAACGTATTGGCGATATCGAAATTAGTTTGCCATTACACACGATTTACATGGCAGAGACGGATGAAATTGTTCGCTTCTTGGCGCAGGACTTTGCAGAATGGCGACACGAGCCACATCGCCCAGTATCTAAGCACGCAGTTCATGCAGCACATTCTTTGGCCGGTAGTTCTGCTACTGTCGGATTGAAAGCGGTGCAAGAATTAGCGCATGGTTTAGAAATGGTTTTGCAGCGCTTGGAACGCCACCCTGTCACTTTAGATAATGCTGAATATGACGTAGTAGATCACAGCGTCGATGCGGTTAAATCAATGCTGCAAAAGTTTGCCTTATCAGAAATGGCTGAACATGCCCCAACTGAAGTGCGCCAATTAGAGAAATTGCTGCAAGCAATTATCGGGCGGTCAGATGCTGGTGCCGATGATGAGTTCATTACATCCACAAATGAAAAACTTGATTTAAACGACCTTAGCGAATCACCTGATATTGTTGAGACTAAGGATTTAGCTGCTCAGTCCGATTCTTTCGTAGAAAATTCAATCGATACTGCAGAGGATGTTTCTGCTGAAACCACTGAATTTGAAGCCTCTGAAGTTCATGGAGAAAATGCAGATACTTCTCTTGTTGATATTTCGCAGCATGATGTCCCTGAATTAACTGCATCTTTAGGCAATCAAGACTTAGTTGCTACTGAGCACCCCGTGTTAGAAGTTGCTGAGATGCCGGTAGTTAAGGATACTCATCAGGCTACCTTAGCTTCACCTCCAGTTCTAGAGTTGAGTGAGCCAGACCCAGAGCCGGAAGTTCAAATCATAGAAGTTATAGCGCAGCCGCTGGAGACCCCAGCGCCTGCAGATGTATTGGCAGAAACTATCGTTGCCAGCGCATACGAACCTGCGGTATTAAGCTCAGATCCTGATCTACGCATTAAAGATGATCTCGATCTTGATTTGCTGCCAGTATTTATCGAAGAGGGCCACGATTTGTTGCCTATGGTTGGGCAGCTATTGCGTACTTGGAAGCAGCAACCAGAAGAGATCGCGGTACCACAATCTATTCTGCGTTTGATGCATACAATTAAGGGTAGTGCTCGGATGGCTGGTGCGATGGAATTGGGTCAGCACACTCATGATATGGAAACTCGCCTTGAAAACCTGATGCACGCAGGTGCTGGCGGGGTGGCACGATTATCCTTGATGGATGATCTGCTGATGCGACACGATTACAGCATGCAATTGTTTGACCGTTTGCAAAATCCAAATGCGGTCGAAGTACAAGCGCCAGCAGCACCACTTACTGCAGCGCAAGAGCTAGATCAGTTCCAAGAGACTTTGAGTGCGCCAGTTGCTGAAGTAGTGCAAACACCAAGAGAATTGGTAAGCCTGACCTCGATTTTGCCGCTGCAGTCTTCCAGTCCGTCATTTAATAAAGCGGTCAGTTCCACGCCTCGTACCACTGTGCCAGCGGCTACAACACCCGCAGCACCGGTGCCGTTGGTGCGGGTACGAGCAGATATTTTGGATCGTCTGGTCAATCAGGCCGGTGAAGTTTCTATCTCTCGCTCCAAACTAGAAAATGAAGTAAGCACCTTACGTACTTCGTTAACTGAATTGACCGATAACGTAAATCGCTTGCGCGATCAATTGCGTGAAGTAGAAATTCAGGCAGAAACGCAAATTACATCGCGTATGGCGATGTCAGGTGATCGTGAATTTGATCCATTAGAATTCGACCGGTTTACCCGTTTGCAAGAACTGACACGGATGATGGCAGAGAGCGTCAGCGACGTATCTACTGTGCAAAATAACTTGACTCGTACGATTGACAATGCATCCAATGACTTGCATGTGCAAGCGCGCCTGACGCGTGATTTGCAGCAGGATCTGATGCGTGTTCGTATGATTCCGTTTGCTAGTATCTCTGAGCGTTTATATCGTGTGACACGTCAGACTTCAAAAGAGGTTGATAAGCGCGTCAATTTAGATATTCGTGGCACTTCAGTTGAGATCGATCGTAGCGTGTTGGAAAAAATGGTTGGACCTTTCGAACATTTGTTACGTAACGCTATTGTCCATGGCATTGAGTCACGCGAATCACGTCGTCAAAATGGAAAAGAAGAAACAGGTGAATTGCTAGTTGAAATTCGTCAGGAAGGTAACGAAGTGGTGATCCACTTTACTGATGATGGCCAAGGTTTGAATCTGGCACGTATCCGCGAAAAAGCCAAAACGGTAGGTTTGCTTGGCTATGACGAAAGCGCTAGTGATGCTGAAGCCGTTAACATGATTTTTGAGCCTGGCTTCTCAACTGCCAACGAAGTAACCGAGTTAGCCGGGCGCGGTGTTGGCATGGACGTAGTTCGCTCTGAAGCTGCATCCTTAGGCGGTCGGGTTGAGGTAACTTCTGTCGAGGGTAAAGGTGCGCACTTTACTATTCACTTACCACTGACTTTGGCTGTGACTCAAGTGGTTATTTTGAAGTCAGGTGGAAAAACATTTGCGGTGCCGTCCGTCTTGGTAGAGCAAGTACAGCAACTGAAATCGGCTGTATTAGCTAATGCCTATAACGACGGCGCAATCATGTGGCAAGGCAATCGCGTTGCCATGCATTATTTGTCTACCTTGCTTGGTGAGAATGAAGTTGCACCGACTTCTCAGCAATACACACCTTTATTGATTATGAAGAGTGGTGCTGAGCGCGTCGCAATTCATGTTGACGATATCGTCGGTAACCGCGAGGTTGTGGTTAAAAATATTGGACCACAATTAGCGCGTATGGCAGGTATTGCTGGCGCAACGGTGTTGGGTTCAGGCGAAATTGTTTTAATCCTTAATCCTGTGCCTTTGGCATATAGAATGGAGCACGAACATGCTCGCCATCCTAGTGCAACACCAACGCCAGAAAATCCAGATATGGGTGCCGTCGCTAATCTCAATACCGAGCCAAGTAAAGTCCAATCGGTTCCAGTACAAGGTTTGCGGACTCAGCACACTATTATGGTGGTGGATGATTCGTTGACCGTGCGCCGGGTTACACAACGCTTGTTGACGCGTGAAGGCTACCAGGTTGTGTTGGCAAAAGATGGCATTGACGCGCTGGAACAATTGCAGTCAGTTACTCCCGATGTCATGCTGGTAGATATTGAAATGCCGCGCATGGATGGCTTCGATTTGACGCGCAACGTACGCAGTGATGCACGTACCAGTCATATTCCTATCATCATGATTACATCACGTACTGCGGATAAGCATCGCAATTACGCGCAGGAGTTAGGTGTAAATGAATATTTTGGTAAGCCGTACCGCGAGGACGATTTATTGGGAGCGATTGTGCGCTTCGTAGGTAAAGAAGCCGTTGTCATTTAATTTTCTCCACCTGAGAAGTTCAATTTTAGATCAGCTTCTTGATTAAACTTCTCAGTAAAAATGTTCTGATGAGTCTTAAAAATGCACCCTAATCAGGTGCATTTTTTTCGTCCGGTTTTTTCACAACGGCATAGCGTGCCAGTGTCGCCTTACGCGCCTGATCATGGGCAATCACCGGCGCAGGATAATCCTTACCTAAGCGGACACCTGCAAGTTCCAAGACCTCAGTTGTCTGTGTCCAGGGCGCGTGAATTTGCTTGTTACTGAGCTTGCTTAATTGGGGTAAATACTTGCGAATGAACTTAGCTTCTGCATCAAATTTCTCTGATTGTGTTACAGGATTAAAGATGCGGAAATAGGGTTGCGCATCACAGCCAGAAGAGGCCGCCCACTGCCAGCCACCATTATTTGCCGACAAATCAAAATCATTTAAATGTTGTGCAAAATAACGCTCACCCCAGCGCCAGTCTATCCCAAGGTCTTTGATCAGAAAACAGGCCGTCACCATCCGTAAACGGTTGTGCATATAGCCAGTCTGATTCAGTTGCAGCATGGCAGCGTCGACTAATGGATAGCCAGTACGTCCCTCACACCAGGCCGCGAATAAGGATTCTGCGCGAGCGCCACTCTCCCACTGGATGGCGTCATAATCAGGTTTAAAAGCATGACCAACTACGCGCGGATGGTGATTCAGGATCATGAAATAAAAATCCCGCCAGATCAGTTCATTCAACCAGGTTTGTGCGCCCGATTGGTCTGCCACTGTGCGCACGCAAGCCATCGCCTCTCTGACCAAATGGCGCACTGAGACAGTCCCAAACCGTAAATGTACCGATAGATACGAGGGACCTTTGACTGCTGGATAATCCCGCGCCAGATCATATCGATGAATTCGATGTAAAAAATCCTCAAGCAATTTGGCTCCGCCGGACATGCCTGCCGGTATATTCATATGGGAGTCGCTTGTGTCGCTGAACCCCATTGCCTGCAAGCTTGGTATGCTTTCATCCGGAAACGCTCTTAAGCGATCAGCATAGGTTTCAACCGGATAAGGCTTGCTATAAAAATCGCTGCCTTCTGCATAGAATTTTTTTAGCCACGCGTTTTTGTAAGCCGTAAATACTGAAAAAGTTGTGCCAGCCAAGGACAAGACCTCGTCTTTCTCAAAAATCACCTGATCCTTACGGGTATGAAGTGCGCAGTTAAAACTAGCGAGCCGAGTTTTAACAATGTTGTCCCGTGCAATCGCCTGCGGTTCGTAATCATGATTAGCGAACACTACAGAGGCATGCAACTCCGCTGCCAGTCTGGGAATTTCATCTTCAGGATCGCCATGCAGGACTATCAGACTCCCGCCCATTTTTTTCAGCTCTTGCGCTAATTCTTTGATGCTTTCGTAGATAAACCAGACGCGTCTGTCGTTGGCAGGCAGTCCTTGCAAAATCGTGGCATCAAATATAAAAACACAATATACCGCTGCGCTGTGTTTCAGCGCGGCATATAACGCAGCATGGTCAAAGCTACGTAAATCACGTCTGAACCAGACTAAAGAAACGGGCAAAATATCGGTGGAGGCAGGATGGGTTGTCGGGGAAGAAGAGATCATTTTATGAGTTAATTGACATGATTTTCAGGTGGTAATGCCAGCGTTTGCGCACCTTAGCACACATCGAAAAAGCACGCCAAAAATGCTAAAATGTCGACATGGCGAAGCAAATTAAACCCCCGAAGTCTGACAATCCAGTGCAACAAGAGCCCGAGGCTACTATTGCGCCTGATCAAGTGTCTCCTGCGTCTTCTGGCGCATCTGCTCCAAACTCCTCTGAAGCGCAACACCAACCGCAAGCACCATCTGCATCAGAATTAAATCTGACCAATCATTTTTTGATCGCCATGCCCTCCATGCTCGATCCGATTTTTGGTGGAACCGTGATTTACCTGTGCGAACATAATCAGCGCGGTGCGATGGGTTTGGTGATTAACAAGCCGACTGATTTGACAGTAGCAGGCCTGTTTGACCGGATTGATCTTAAGTTAGAAATTATCCCTAATTCCCATCCTATGCGTGAGAAGCCTGTGATGTTCGGCGGCCCCGTGCAGGATGACCGGGGCTTTGTATTGCATGCTCCAGTTGGTAAATTTTCCTCTTCACTTAAAGTAACCGACGAAATTGCTTTCACCACATCGCGCGATGTGCTGGAAGCCGTAGCTTCTGGCGATGGGCCGGAACAAGTCATGGTCAGTATTGGTTATGCCGGATGGAGTGCGGGTCAGCTTGAACAAGAAATTTTAGCCAACGGCTGGTTGACGGTAGCAGCAGATGCCAAAATTTTGTTCGACCTGCCGATAGAAGAGCGATTTCTGGCAGCGATAAAATTACTCGGCATTGATCCGCTGATGCTCGCCTCCGAGGCAGGACACGCCTGATGACAAGTCTCGCTATGTCTGCTCCAGAACCGAATACTTCCCCCATTTCCGCCCCCGCTATTGTTCCTGGTTCTATTCCTCTTACAGGCACGATATTGGCATTTGATTTTGGTTTGAAGCGTATCGGTGTTGCTGTTGGTAATACCGTGCTCAGACAGTCGCAGGCGCTCTCTATCATCAGCGCTGCTACCAATGATGCTAAGTTTGATGAAATTGCTGCGCTGATCAAATCCTGGCAACCTATTTTATGTGTGATTGGTTTACCCATGCATCCCGACGGTGCCGAACATGAAATGACACAGCGCTGCCGGCGGTTTGCTAATCAACTGCATGGCCGGTTTTCCGTGCAGGTGGAGTTGGTTGATGAACGCTATTCTTCCGCCGTCATCCATGCTAAACGTGGTGAGCGTATTGATGCACAAGCTGCGGCACTCATATTGCAACAATATTTTGATGCCACGAATTGACTCTACTAATTTATTCATTAACTGATCCTAATAACTGATTCCATCAATGAAGCTTGCTATGACCACTACGAAGCAGTTACCAGACGCAGAGACGCTTTACCAGCAATTGCTGGCGCAAATTAAGGCACGTGTTGCCAACGATGATCATCTGGCGATTGTTGGTATTTATTCCGGTGGTGCGTGGCTTGCCGAGCGACTAACTTCTGATTTAGGGCTGCAGATAAAACCTGGATTTATCGACGTCTCGTTTTATCGCGATGATTATGCCGAAAAAGGTCTGCACGCCGAGGTCAAGCCGACCCAAATTCCGTTTGATGTGAACGGTGCCAGCATTATCCTGGTCGATGATGTGCTCTATACCGGTCGCACCACGCGGGCAGCGATTAATGAACTTTTTGATTACGGTCGCCCCGCAAAAATCATGCTGGCTGCTTTACTGGATCGCGGTGGCCGCGAACTACCGATCGCCGCTGATTTCGTCGCCCACACTGCCGAATTTGAACCCTCTTCATCCGTCAATCTGCGACGTGCAGATTCAGGACAACTTAGCTTCTCAATCGATCATGCATAATCCCCAACTCAATAAAAATGGCGAACTCCAGCATCTGCTGACGATTGACGGCTTGCCAAAATCCATCGTCAATCATATTTTGGATACCGCCTCCTCTTTCGTCAGTATCAGCGACAGAGAAGTCAAAAAAGTACCTTTGATGCGCGGTAAAAGTGTCTTCAACCTGTTCTTTGAAAACTCTACCCGTACCCGCACCACGTTCGAGATTGCCTCAAAACGTTTGTCTGCTGATGTAATCAATCTTAATATTTCCGCCTCCAGTACCAGCAAGGGCGAATCGTTATTAGATACGATAGACAATCTGGCTGCGATGCATGCCGATATGTTTGTTGTGCGCCACGCCACCTCCGGCGCACCGTTTCTGATTGCCAAACATCTCAACGACACCAAGCAAAATCATGTGCATGTGATCAATGCGGGTGATGGACGTCATGCGCATCCAACCCAAGGTTTGCTGGACATGTACACCATCCGTCACTACAAAAAAGATTTTACTAATCTGACGGTCGCTATTGTCGGTGACGTACTGCATAGCCGTGTTGCGCGCTCCGACATCCACGCACTGACGACCTTAGGCGTGCCAGAGGTGCGTGTGATTGGCCCGCGTACTTTGTTGCCGGGTGGCTTAGAGCAGATGGGCGTGCGCGTGTTTAATAATATGGATGAAGGTCTCAAAGGCGTCGATGTGATCATCATGCTACGCCTGCAAAATGAGCGTATGAGCGGCGCTTTACTGCCTTCCGCGCAAGAATATTTTAAAAGCTACGGCTTAACACCGGAGCGACTGGCATTAGCAAAACCAGATGCTATCGTCATGCATCCAGGTCCGATGAATCGTGGTGTAGAGATTGATTCTGCGGTCGCCGATGGCCCGCAGGCAGTGATCTTGCCGCAGGTGACATTTGGGATCGCGGTGCGGATGGCGGTGATGAGCATCGTCGCTGGGAATTAATTAGAACTTACGCAAAACCGCCCCAACTGCGTTGTAGCTCCTAGCTGTACTAAAGTACTAACTTCGTCGCTACGCCTTGCTGGCACAATTTTGTGTAAGTCCTTTTAATATTATTACGTAGAAAATAAAGAAGAAAAACCAGAATGAAACTACACATCAAAAATGGCCGTGTGATTGATCCTGCCAACCAGATCGACGGCGTACAGGATATTTATATTGCCGCTGGCAAGATCGTCGCCATTGGTCAGGCACCTGCTGATTTTGTCGCGAATAAAATCATAGATGCGACCGGATTGATTGTCGCGCCAGGCTTGGTCGATCTCAGCGCCCGCTTGCGTGAGCCGGGTTTTGAATATAAAGCTACTTTAGAGTCCGAGTTGCAAGCCGCCATGCGCGGTGGCGTGACTAGTCTGGTTTGTCCGCCAGATACTGATCCAGTACTGGACGAATCCGGTCTGGTTGAGATGCTCAAACAACGTGCCAAAATCCAAAACAAGGCACATGTTTACCCCTTGGGCGCACTTACCGTTGGATTGAAAGGCGAAGCCCTGACAGAAATGTCTGCGCTGACCGACGCTGGTTGCATCGGCTTTTCGCAAGCGGATGTCACCATTGCCGACACCAATATATTGCAACGCGCACTGCAATACGCCAGCACTTTTGCTTACACCGTCTGGCTGCGTCCGCAAGATGCTTTTATTGGTAAAGGTGGCGTAGCCCACAGTGGGCCCTTGGCATCGCGCCTTGGCTTATCCGGTGTGCCCGTTATGGCAGAAACGATTGCACTGCACACCTTATTTGAATTGATGCGTGCGACAGGTGCCAAAGTCCATCTATGTCGTATTTCATCTGCTGCCGGGTTAGATCTGGTGCGACAGGCAAAAAAAGAAGGTTTGCTCCTCACTTGCGATGTCGGCGCGCATCACGTTCACCTGACCGATGCCGACATCGGCTACTTCGACGCCAATGCCCACCTCACGCCGCCACTGCGAAGCCAGCGTGACCGCGATGCGATCCGTAGCGCATTGTTAGATGGCACGATAGACGCCATCTGCTCAGACCACACGCCGGTCGATGATGATGAAAAACTGCTGCCATTTGCCGAGGCATCACCCGGTGCCACTGGTTTGGAATTGCTCTTGTCGCTGACTCTGAAATGGGTAGAGGACAGCCATGGCACAGTCTCCATGACGCAAGCTTTGTCGACAATCACCAACGGTGCCGCCAAGGTCGCCAGCTTGCCTTGCGGTGCGTTGAGTGTCGGCAGCGTCGCCGACCTGTGTCTGTTCGATCCAGCAGCCCGTTGGCTGGTCGAACCCAAAGCCCTGACTAGTCAAGGCAAGCACACGCCATTTATCGGCTATGAACTGCCCGGCATCGTCAAAGCCACTATCGTATCTGGTCATGTAGCCTATGAAGTGGTCTAGCCAAAGTCGCTAGTTCGTACACAGTTGGCCGACTGAAGTGCCTGTTGTTTGGCAAAAATAGGGGAGTATGGGTAATAATCATGCTTAATATCCAAGTAATATATGGACAATTAAAAATACCCACTCCCAGTATATATTTAACTAAATAGGATTTACGCAAAATTGTCCCAACAAGGCGAGCGATGACGACAGTGCTTCGCTACGGCTAGGTGCTGCAACGCGGTTGGGGCGGTTTTGCGTAAATCCTGTAAAAAAGATACAGGGTAGGCATGATAGCTTGGCGTTTTATACGTATCATCGTTCACTTGTTTGCGGGCATGCTCACCTGTGCGGTGATTTTTCCGTGGACTAGCACTGCAACCCACGAGGCGCTAATCCGCCGCTGGTCTAAAAACTTACTTACCATTTGCAAAGTCAGAGTGCGCTTGATTGATCGCGCAGCCGACTCCCTGTCAGCGCACGCGTCTTCCAACGTGCTGGTTGTATCCAATCATGTTTCCTGGCTAGATATTTTCGTATTAAATACGCTGCAACCCTGCCACTTCGTCGCCAAATCCGACATCCGAAAATGGCCACTGGTCGGCTGGCTGTGCGAAAAGGCGGGCACGATTTTTTTAGCCCGCGGCAAGCAACGCGAAGTACGTCGCATCTATGAAGGCCTGGTACACCAGATCGAAGCAGGCAAACGCATCGCCTTTTTCCCCGAAGGTACCACTGCAGCACAGGGTGCAATTTTGCCGTTCCATGCCAATCTGTTTGAAGCCGCCATCGAAGCCCGCGTCCCGGTCCAACCCTTTGCCATCCGCTATGTCGATGCTCAAGGAGCATTGCACACCGCAGCGGATTTTATCGGCGAGATGACCTTCGTCGAAAGCATGCGACTGATTTTGCAAGGCGGCGGCATGACAGCCGACCTCATTCGTCTACCAGTCATTTCAACTGAAAACGCACACCGGAGAGAGGTAGCACAAGCGGCTTGGGTATCTGTCGGCGAGGGCTTAGGTTCGTAAGCTCAATAATCGATACAAATTTTTACTTCTGGCCGCTACGTATCGAGCACAGAAGTGACAGATTTTTTCCAGTGTTTAAAAGAAACATTATAGAATCCTTAAGGCTGTACCTTATCTTTAACCCAACCAAAGGAAAACGATTATGTCAAAACTATTGGATTATTTGAATGTGCTCGACAAAGACGCAGTTGCACGCGATGCTCATAATGCTGATCCTGTAAATACAATGACAGATTTTGGATTAACTCAAGAAGAGCAAGATGCTTTTATGTCGGGTGATAAAAATCTAATAGCAGGTTTATTGGGGATTTCTTCTAGCGAACTGCCGTCTATTGAAGTATCTCAAACCTCTTAAAACTCTTTATTTACTTTTCTCTTTAGCAAGCTTTAATTGAAGGTGTATATTTTGAAGCTGATAAATATAATTGCTATTACGATATTAATCAGCCTTATATCTCCTGTTTTTGCTGATAGTAATTTAACTGTTGATGCTAGATGTAAATTAGCGGCTCAGTTTTTGAGTAGTGATCCTGAAAAAGCAAAGGCAATATTAAATCAACTGGAAAAAGAAACATCGAGTTTTACGCGGACGCAAACTGAAAAATTCCATTTGCTTAAGGCATCTCTTTTAGGATTTTCTGGACGTCACAAAGAGCGTATTGAATTGGTCAAATCTTTTATTGATCAGGTTTCTGATCCAGACTACAAAACGAAATTCTTGTATCAATTATCGGCCTCTCATACTGCACTTGGCGATTACGAAAGTGCTTTGGAAGCCATGAATCAAAGCATTTTGATGCTGCCGAAGGTTAATACGTTGATCGCGAAAATCGACATATTACAAGCGGCGATAACATTGTTTGTGTCCTTGCGAGCATATGACGAGGCACTTCAGTACACTCAAAGAATGCTCTCCCTTCATACTTCTGATGACGATCTTTCTGCAAAATGCCTTGGTAGCGCAAACTTGGTAGAAATAAAATTTCTGCAGGGTGAACGATTGATCGCAAGATCTCTAATGCATGAAACTGAAGAAATTTGTGACTTAAATGGTCGGGCATTTATTTCATTGATAGTCAAAACGCTTGGTGTGGTAGATTTAATTGATTCAGGTAATTATTTACAAGGCATAGACGCTGGCCTGCCATTATTATTTGAATTCTCGAATACCAATCAAAGTGCTGACAATGCGACTCAATTAGAAGAGGCATTGGCTCGTGGGTATCTCAATATTGGTAATCTTGTTTTAGCAGAACGATATGGCTTAGTCGCCTATCAACATGCGAAAGAGGCACATGTCGTTCAGCTTATGGAAAAAACAAGCGAAACTATGGCTGCGATTAAGCGTGCGCAAGGGCAACTTCCTATTGCGTTGGAGTATTACGGTACAGCTTTGGTCTTAAAAAATAAGATACTCGATGAGCAGCTACAAAAAAATATTGCCTATCAGCGTGTGAAGTTTGATACGCGGGATAAAGCCAATCAAATGAGCTTGTTGGAGGAAAAAAATAAGGTTCTTCATATCGAGCAGCAATTAGAAAAGCGGAACAATCAATTATTGTTGGTTGCAGTAACTTTCGTACTGGGATTATTGCTGTCTATTTTGATCTGGTTGATGAAAACCTTGGAACAAAAAAATCGCTTCCGTCAATTTTCCCAAACAGATGGCTTAACGCAGGTCGCAAATCGTATGCACTTTATGACTTGTGCGACCGATATTTTTGAAAAAAATTCTAGTGGGATGAGCATCATTTTGTTCGACATGGATTTGTTTAAAAAAGTGAATGACACTTTTGGTCACGCTACAGGTGACTGGGTCTTGAAGACAGTGACCGAGGTAGTGCAGTCTCAGCTCCGTAAAGTAGATTTGTTCGGACGGCTTGGAGGTGAGGAGTTCGCCATTTGTATGCCGGACTCGAATTCAGACACGGCCCTGCAGTTAGCAGAGCGCTGCCGCAATGCGATTGAATCTATTGACACCACCGCAAGCGGTCATCAATTCAAATTGTCCGCTAGTTTTGGTGTAGCCAGTTTTCCTGTCGGACCAAATCGTACGTTCAAAGCGACGCTGGAAGCAGCGGATCAGGCTTTATATTTGTCTAAATCTCGGGGGCGTAACTGTGTATCCGTCCATCATCAGTAGTTTTTTATCTAAAGGACGTCTATGTCCAATCAAAAGCAAGGTAAGTTAATTTGCGTCGGTACGGGCATGCGTATGGCCGGACAACTTACCCCGATTGCCCAAAGTTATATTGAAAATAGCGATATCGTCATTGCTGCCGTACCTAATATTTTCGCCCGCAAATGGCTACAAGGTATCGCTAAAGAATATATCTGCTTGCTTGGCTATTACAGCGATGTCGAGATCGAAGGGAAAGATCGTCGTGATACCTATCGCCGTATGGCCGATACGATTCTGGATCAGGTGCGTGCTGGTAAAACTGTGTGTGCTGCGTTCTACGGGCATCCCGGTATTTTTGCCTGTATCGCTCACATGGCAATCGCGGATGCCAGAGCCGAGGGTTACAGCGCTGTGATGGAGCCAGGGATTTCTGCCGAGGATTGTCTGGTGGCAGATATCGGAATTGATCCGGCCAAAACTGGTATGCAATCCATGGAGACAACCCAATTTATGATCTACCAGCATGTGCTTGATCCAACCTGTTTACAAATCTTGTGGCAGCCTGGCTTAGCGGGTGATTTGAGCTTGAAGAAGTTTGAGACTAATACCGCGCATTTACAAATACTGGTGAACAAACTGGCTCGTTACTATCCTCTTGAGCACGAAGTTATTTTGTACGAGGCTGCCACCAACCCCATGGAAAAGATGCGAATTGACAAAGTACGTCTAGGCGACTTACCGACGGCACTGTTGAGGCAAATCACGACGCTGGTGATCCCGCCAGCAAAGGCAATGCAATTTGATCAGGCTGTGATCGATCAATTGAATGCAATTGCCGAAGCGAGCAAAGTGAGTCAGCAAGCAGCGTAAGCTTGATCGCCTCGTTATGGAATTAAAACTGTAGGGTGCGCCATGCGCACCAGCAAAGATGAGTGTGGTGCGCATGGCGCACCCTACGGTTAAAATCATCGTCCAATGATAATGCGGCTTGCAGGCCATTTTCGTGCCAGAAGCCGCAGAATGATTAGACATCCAGTTTGATATTTTTTAAATCAACGCCGGATAGATCATCTAGCCTTAGCCCGGTTTTTGCTGCTGCGGGCAATCGACTTGCACTACGCTGTGATCATTCAGGCATACCGCCGTCAGCTTGCCACCCCAGACGCAGCCAGTGTCTAAACTCAACAAGTCGTCACGAATGATCAAGCCCAGTGTTGACCAATGGCCAAAGGCAATTGGTTTGCCTGCGGTCTGACGACCTGGAACGTCAAACCAAGGGAAATAACCATCAGGCGTGTCGTCCATACCCTCTTTGCTGGCAAAATCCATTCGTCCATCGCTGCTGCAAAAGCGCATCCGCGTCAGTGCGTTGACGATGCCGCGGTAGCGGTCTGCACCTTGCAGAGTATCGCTCCATTGATCGGGTGTGTTGCCATACATCTGATTCAAAAAATCGACATAGGCATCGCTACGTAAAACTACTTCTACCTCGTGTGCTAAGTTCAAGGTTTCTGCTATTGTCCATGCGGGAAAAACGCCAGCATGTATCAGCAGATGATCTTGCTCGAACAATGCCAGCGGTCGATGACGCAACCAGTTTAATAATTCTTCCCGGTCGGGTGCGGCTAAGATGTCGTCGATGGTGTCGTTGCGATGCGCTTTCCGGATTCCGTTGGCGACGGCGAGTAAATGCAGATCGTGATTGCCTAATACGCTATCAGCACGTTCACCCAGACTGCGAATCAGGCGCAACGTGGCTAGGGACTTGGGGCCACGGTTGACCAGATCGCCCGCAAATAACAAGCGGGGAGCAGGGGCGTGCTGCGGGCCTTGTTGCGGTACATCTTTGTCTATCAGCGCAATCAGTTCTAACAACTGATCATGGCAACCCTGGATGTCGCCAATGACAAATACCTTGTTAGATTGGGTTGAGGTAGTCAATGCTCTGCACCTAAACGTTTAGATTCTGAGCGGCTAATCTGCGCATCTTGTTTTTGTTTGTCGCGCATACTGACCGTCATCATCGTCGGCCAGCCGATCAGATGTTGCTCGGTAATTTCTGCTAGCCCGCGCATCCACTCTGGCGATTCATTCAGGCAGGGAATGTAATTAAATTCTTTGCCACCAGCATGTAAAAATTCATCACGGACTTCCATCGCGATTTCTTCCAAGGTTTCCAGGCAATCCGCGATAAAGCCCGGACAAACTACATCAATACGTTTGGTGCCTTGTTGTCCGAGTGCTTTTACTGTCGGGGCGGTATAAGGTTGCAACCATTCTGCGCGCCCTAGCCGTGATTGGAAAGTGACGACATATTGTTCTTTGGTCAGACCTAACTGTTCCGCTAACAAACGGGCGGTTTTATAGCATTCGCAATGATAGGGATCGCCGCGCATTAAAAAGGCTTTTGGCAACCCATGAAAACTCATCACCAGTTTGTCCGGGCGGCCATAGCTTTGCCAGTGGTTCATGATCGAGAATCGGAGTGCGCGGATGTAGGAATCATGGTCGTGATAACTTCTGACCATACGCAACTCGGGCATGTTTCTAATTTTTTGATAATGCTGAAAAACTGCATCTGCGTTAGCTCCCGTTGTCGTCGCTGAATATTGCGGGTAGGCAGGTAAAATCAAAATCCGGTCATAGCCATCGGTTTTTAATTTTTGTAAAACGGTCGGGATGTTAGGAGAGCCATAGCGCATTGCATGAGTCACATGGACCTCATGTCCACGTTCTCCTAAATAGCCTTTTAAAAGTGCGGCTTGTTTTTCGGTATGCACCTTTAACGGCGATCCATCCTTGGTCCAAATCGACGCGTATTTAGCTGCGGACTGTTTGGAGCGAAATGGCAAAATAATTAAATTTAAAATCAGCCACCAAATCATGCGAGGTACTTCTACCACCCGCGGATCAGATAAAAATTCTTTCAGATAGCGACGTACTGCGGAGGTCGTCGGCGCATCTGGTGTGCCGAGGTTGATTAAGACGACAGCGATTTTGCCTATTTTGCCGTGGGTGTGATCTGGTTCTTTGAGGAAGCGCATAGTTTTTATTAAAGTGTTTTAAATTAAGATGCCAGTAATTCTCTGGCATGTTTGCGCGTCGTAGCGGTGATTTCTAGTCCGCCTAGCATACGGGCAATTTCTTCTACCCGTTGTTTGGAATCAAGCCTGGCGATCTGCGAATGGGTTTTGCCATCATTACTATTTTTGCTGACTTCAAAATGTTGATTGGCCTGACTGGCGACTTGCGGTAAATGGGTCACGCAAAGCACTTGCCGGTCTTGCCCTAAACGTTTTAGCAGACGCCCGACGACTTCTGCAACACCGCCACCGATGCCGCTATCCACCTCATCAAAAATCAGTGTCGGTGTGGCGGTCGCGCAAGAGGTGATGACCGAGATTGCCAGCGAAATTCTCGCTAGCTCGCCACCGGAGGCCACCTTCGCCAGCGATCTTGGTTGTACGCCGGCATGGCCCGCTACTTGAAATTCGATTTGTTCTAAGCCGTAACTGGCTGGTTCGCATTCAATTAAAGCGATCGCAAATGATCCGCCACTCATACTCAAATCTTGCATCGCTGTTGTCACTGCAGCGGACAATTCTTGGGCTGTCTTATGACGTGCTTTGGATAACTGCTGTGCATTTTTTTTGTAGGTGGCAAACGCTTTTTCTTCCTGCGCTTTGAGTGCCTGAATATCTGATGCATCTGCCAATTGAAGCAACTGTTCGGACAAGGTCGCAAACTCTAAATGTAAGGTCTCAGGCGTCACATGAAAGCGGCGCGCAGTGGAGTGAATAATTTCCATCCGCGCTTCTACCGCACGCAAGCGTGCCGGATCAAGTTCGATCCGGCTCAGATAATCATTTAATGCATAGCTGGTTTCTTGCAAATTGATACGGGCGGAATCCAGTACATCAATCACAGGTTGTAGAGCCGCATCGTAATCTAATAACTTCGATAATTTTTGTTGTAGTGAAGACAGCTGCGACAACATAGGATGATCGGATTCTGTGATTAGATCGGCGGCTTCTTGCGCACCTTCTAGCAGGCTGGCGGCATGTGCCAGACGGCTATGTTCATGGCTGATGCTTTCCCACTCGCCAGGCTGGATTTGCAGCTTATCGAGTTCTTTAACTTGCCATTCAAGACGTTCTTTTTCTAGCAAAACGTTTTTGGAGTCGCGTTCAAACTCCTCTCTTTGTTTGACCAGATTGCGCCAGGTTTTAAATAATTGTGCGACTTCTTGTGCGGATACTTGCAAGCCACCTTGCATATCCAGCAGCGCCCGTTGCGCATCACTTTTAAGTAAAGACTGGTGTGCATGCTGACCATGAATGTCGACTAATAAATCGCCCAGTTCACGTAACTGTCCTGCGGTAGCGGTGATGCCGTTGATATAGGCTTTGGAGCGACCGGCATTGTCGATCACCCGACGCAAAATGAGTTGATTGTCGTCATTAGCAAAGTCATGCTCCGTCAGCCATAGAGATGAATTGGCGTCTAAAGAGAATTCTGCACAGATATCGGCACGAGCGGCACCTTCACGCACCATACTGGCATCGCCACGTCCGCCTAAAGAGAGGCTGAGGGCATCAATCAATATGGATTTACCAGCACCAGTCTCGCCAGTAAACACCGTGAAACCAGCAGAAAAATCGAGTTCTATCGCATCGACGATAACAAAATCACGGATAGCAAGCGTGCGCAGCATAAGGGGATTCGGTGTAAAAAAGAGATAACAAGAGGTGGAATGAATGCAAAAAATGCGCTGCTATCAACCGATAGCTGGTGTCGTTCTACGCTGGCTATTTTAACGTAAAGCGCCCTCTACTGACGGGTACTCATTCCAATGCAATTTTTGCCGCAAGGTGTCGTAATAGTTCCAGCCTTTTGGATGTAAAAAGGTGACTGTATGAGCGGATCGCTGGATCACGATTCTGTCTTTGTAGATCAGGCTAGCGAAGGATTGCATATCAAAATTGACGCTGATATCTCGTCCGGCGACGATTTCAATTACGATCTCGCTGGAATCCGGCAACACTATCGGGCGATTGGACAGGGCATGCGGCGCAATCGGCACCATCACAATGCCGCTCAGGCTAGGATGCAACAATGGTCCACCGGCCGAGAGCGCATAGGCCGTTGAGCCTGTAGGGGTAGAAACGATCAGACCGTCGGAGCGCTGGTTGTACATAAAATGCTGATCAACGTCGACCCGCAATTCCACCATGCCAGACCCAGTGCCACGCGATACCACAACATCATTAAATGCCATTCCGCTAAAAATCTGCTCGCCGTCACGGATCACAATACCTTGTAGCAAACTACGTTTTTCGGATTCGTAATTACCTTCCAGCATTTCTGTAATGACGGGCAGCATGCGGTCCAGCGGGATATCGGTAATAAAACCAAGTCGTCCCTGATTGATACCGATTAGCGGCACATTGTAGGGGGCAAGCTGGCGGGCGATCCCTAGCATCGTGCCATCGCCACCGAGGACAATCGCGGCGTCAGCATTTTTTCCGATATCAGGTACCGACAGCACGCTAAAACCTTCCACCGAGATATTTTGTGCAGTCTCTTCGTCGAATACGACAGTGTGACCGGCCTGGCCTAAAAAATCGGCTAGCTCAGTCAAGGATTCGATAATGCCTGCGGCGTTATATTTGCCTATCAGTGCGATGGTTTTAGACGAGGAGGTCATAAAGGTTGGTAATGTGAGCACGGATGACGGAATGACTCAGATTAGACCATAATTGCGTTTGATTTGGATATTCCAAATAGCGACAAGCTGTTGCGATCCGCTGTAATCCGTTGGAATCGGGCAAAAATCACAAAAATAGATGAGAAGCGAAGATGAGTAGTCCTAAGATTAAAGCGGTGCTGTTCGATTTAGACGATACCTTGTGGCCCGTCGCACCAGTGATTCAATATGCCGAGGCGAGCTTATACCAGTGGATGATGTTTAATACGCCAGAAGTAGCGCAACATTATTCGATTGACCGCATGCGCAGTTATCGTGAAAAACTGGTCAAAACCAATCCGCGCTTCCAATATGATTTGTGGTCGCTGCGCCACGCTTTATTGTCGAAGTTATTCCTGGAATTTAAAGTTGATGTGACAAAGGCAGATGAGGCCATGGCAGTCTTTGCCGATGCGCGTAATAAAGTCAGCTTATATGATGATGTGGTGCCAGGTTTGCAGGCATTGAGCAAACGGGTTGAACTGGGGTCCATTTCTAATGGCTTTGCCGATTTGCATGTCATTGGACTGGCCCCACATTTCAAAGTTTCGCTCGCCGCCCACAAGTTTGGCTGCGCCAAGCCCGATCCAAGAATCTTTAGTGCTGCATGCAATGCGTTAGATTTGCCGCCAGAACAGGTGATGTATGTCGGCGATGATTTACTATTGGACGTGGAAGGGGCGCAGCGCGCCGGTATGCAAGGCGTCTGGATGAACCGCCACCAAGTCGCACAAGACAAGCCACATCATGCACATATTAAGCCAGATGCCGTGGTAGCGAGTGTGCATGATGTGCTAGCGATGTTTTTGGCTTGAGCGTATTGACCCGATGTTTGGATCAAAATGCTGCGCATCTAAAAAAACTTAACCACTATATTTTGATAGTTGAGTAGTTCGACTCGATCTGATAGTCGCCGATATAAAGGTAATCAGCGATTAGATCGAGCGCTCATTCACCTATATTATTTACCAATATTGGCGTCTAAAAAGTGGTCTACTTTGTTCCAAAAATCTAATCGGTTTTTGACCAATCCCCAGCCATGACCTTCCTCAACATATTCAATCCACTCAACTGATGAGTTTGTCTTGCGGACGGCAGCTAAGAAGTCTTTCCCATGAGCGATAGGAACACGTCTGTCCGATCCACCATAAGCAAGTAGCAGCGGTTGCCGAATACGATCTGCTATTTCAACTGGTGAAGTTTCTTTTAGTTGGGCTGCGTCTTTTACTTTGTCGCCAATTAATACAGGCATACCGTAGTTCTGCCATTGAGCGTCGGCATCGCTATTCCAGTTTGACTGGTACATTAAGTTTAAATCCGTTACACCAACCCAATTCACGCCACAACGAAATAATTCTGGATTTTTTGCTAGTCCCATTAGCACCGCATATCCGCCATAACTAGCCCCAGCGATACAGATACGTTTCGGATCGGCGATTCCTTGTTGTATCGCCCATTTTGTACCATCGGCGATATCATCTTGCATAGCAAGGCCCCATTGTTTCCAGCCTGCTCTGAAATGTTTATATCCGTAACCGGTACTACCACGGAATTCTGGCTGCAATACCGCATAGCCTTTAGACGCTAAAAACTGTACTTCCGGATCCCAGCCCCAGTTTACTCCCCGAACAAACGGACCGCCATGCACTAAAACCACCATGGGTAAATTTTTATTGGCTTTGCCTTGAGGCAGTGTTAAATAAGCCGGAATTTCTAAGCCATCTCTTGCTTTATATCGCACCATATCTTGTGCCGCCATTTTCTTTGATTCTATGTCTGGATGTTTTCCTCCAATTAAATCTAACTCCTTACTTTTTATATCGTAAATTAAAAATGTCGCTGGTTGCACATCTGAGTAGGATCGTATTAGTACAATCTGACTCACTCCATTCCTTGAGATGGATACGTCGTTGATGGTGTTTGGCAATAAAGTATCGATTGACGCTTGAATTTTTTTCATTTCTTCATCAAACCAGATCGTTGACGAAGCATCGTTTTCATAACGGACACCCAACAATTTTTTCTTGGAAAAATCAAAAATCATTGAACCGGCAAAATCGTAACCAGCAATTGAAACCACGGGATTAGGATCAATAGCATTCTTCTCTAAATCAAAACGATATAAAGCACTTGTGTCATGACCGTTTCGAGCGGTCACATATAATGATCCATCCGGACCGAAAGAAAATGGCGTGAAGCTGCCTTCTTTGAAGGTGTTGAATTGAGATAATTGACGCCACTTTTCTGTTTTAGGATCGAGATAGTAAATAGTGCTGATACCCTCGTTTGTAGTTATATTGATGCGCGGAGTACCAAATTGATCAATTAGCCATTCTTTGCTATCCCCAGGTCTTGTTATGTGCTCTGCAGCCCCGGTTGTTGTATCGAGTCGTATGAGCGACAATGCTTTTAAATCATAAACAGCATCCCAAACTGGATGTATAACAAATACGCTATTTGATCCATTACTAAAATCGACGGAAAAATAATAATTGTCTGCACGCAAAATCCGGCTTTTAATATTACTTCCAGTGGTAAATTCTTCGCCCCAAACCCGATCAACTAAAGTTTTTGCTCCTGATCCATCACGGTTTATCGCATACAAACCTGGGAAAAATCGATTGTCACCGATGCCTACATTCTTATCCCCAGTGCTAAATACCAACCTGTCATTATTTACCCAGTGAAATTCTTCAATATCAGCATTGCTGAAACCACTAATAATTTTGGACGATTTTGTCGCTAGATCTACGACCGCTAATTGCATACGACCACTTTTTGTTGCAACTAATACCCCCAGATATTTTCCGTCTGGCGATAGGGCGGCTTTATCTAATTTTGGATTTTCAAAAAAAATGTCAACAGAGGTTTGTTCTGCGCCAGCTCGTGAATTTGATGCTGCTGAAAATAAAATGACGCCAATTATCGCAATAGTAAAAACTAATTTACTCCGGCCAATGAAATTACTAATCATAACTTTTGATTTGATGTTTTGAAAAAGAAATCAATGATAGCCGAGGATAAATAATGTTTTTATGTAAAGTTAATTTATTTTCACAACACTGCAAATTAAGATCAATAGTGTCGTTAATCAGTAACGAAATATATTGGAATTTGGCGCTATTAATCAAGCTACTAACTTAGCTATCCGCACTAACTAGCCGATGGTGGCGAAGTCGAACTGAGTATCGCCGCAACAAAAATGACGATCAAAAAAATGATCGCTTCTGCTTGCAGTATTAAAGCAAACCGCCGCTCTGTCGGATGTTGCTTAGATTTTTCTAGTGCCTGCAGCAAATCAGGCATCACATAAAAACGGTTATATCCGCCTAGCGCTGCGGCACCAATTACCAGTGCAATTTTAAATAGCAGAGTAATGCCGTACGCACTGTCTGTGATTGCGCTGACACTGTTGACGTCACCTAGCCCTCGCCATACGTTTAGGCCACCGGTTATAAAAATGCCGACTAACCCCCAGCTAGCAGAGTGCGACAGTACAGTGACATAACTAATGCAATCGCGTCGGTGATCTTGCAGCGAGCCTACCGGTTTGGCGAGCACGCTCAATCCCGCGATCAGTACTTCTCCAACCCATAAGCTGACCAATAGCAGATGCACCCAATCGATCATCACTGACCAGGTGAAATCACCGGATATCACCGCATGACTAACGACACTGCGGCTGTAAGCAAATACTCCGATGCAGATTGCGAGGATGATTTGTTGAGTCCGTAAATGCTGATGAGATGTCGTTAGTTTCGATAGGAATATATTGATAAAAACGACCATGACCAAGGCGGAAGCGCCGACCAAATAAGCGTGTCCAAAATGGGTACTGCTTGCCAGTGCGATGCCGGCATCCCACGATGCTAGTAGCGGCAGTTCAACCATAACTGCAGCTTCTATCCACAGTACGCCGGTACTGGCGATTAGTGTGATGATTGTTGAGATTGTCAGGATGCGCTGCAAGCGTGACGCAGCAGTAAGTGCCCAGGATGATGGTTGCCTTGTTAATCCCGCAAGGCTCTTCCGGTTGCCTCCCCAGCTAAGCCCAGAGCTAAGCCAGACTTGTGACGCCAGCGCGCCAAGCATAATCGCAAATGCCAGATTTAACGCCCAGGTAGCCAGATGCTGTATCACTCCTATTTCTGCCACTTACTTCACCTTAAAGCTAAATGTGCCTTTGGTTTTATGACCGTCTTGCGTCATGACTGTCCATTGCACCTGATAGTCTCCTGCGGACAAGTTGGGTACAGCAACCGAGATGATTTTAGGATTGGTTTTATCAATGATACTTTTGTCTAAAGCCAGCGCGTTTTTTTTGGCATCTAGCAATTTTATTTTGCTGAATGTCTCTTCCAGATTTTCATTAAACTGGATACGGATTTCTTTTGGTGACTGATCTAGCACCTCGGCCGCTTTCGGTGATGACGATTCCAGTTTGCCATGCGCATGCGCGTGCAGCGAGGTAAGTCCTGCCAACAACAAAAAGCTTGTGGCTACTAATTTTTTGATGTTTCTTGAGTTCATATTGAGTCCTGATGACGGATGATTAAGGATAACAAAATAGGGATAACTAAGTGAGGACAACCAAGATATGTTAAGGATGATGCATATGTCCCTCAGGCTTACGGATTTGTACTTCAATCTCTTTTTCAGGCTTGATGTTTTCTGGCGCCGCTTGAGTCCCTTCTGGTGAAAGACGTTTTGCCTCAGGTAGCGCACCCGCCCACTCAAATGCGACCGTACCTTTGGGATGCTGATACCAGCCCGGATCTTTATAGTCGCCCACAGCTTGATTTTTACGTACTTTGACGACGCTAAACATACCACCCATATCGACAGAACCAAATGGGCCGTCGCCCGTCATCATCGGTGCGGTGTTATCCGGTAGTGGCATTTGCATCTGGGCCATATCCGCCATACCACTGTCGCCCATTGCCATGTATGCGGGAATTAAATCGGTAATTTCCTTAGCGACTTTGGCGTGATCAACGCCGATCATGGTCGGTACGGTATGCCCCATAGCATTCATGGTGTGATGCGATTTGTGGCAATGAAAAGCCCAATCACCTTCTTCATTGGCGACAAATTCGATCTGACGCATTTGCCCTACCGCGATATCGGTAGTGACTTCTGGCCAGCGTGCTGTTTTTGGGATCGCTCCGCCATCGGTACCGGTGACCTGGAACTCATGTCCGTGGATATGAATCGGATGATTTGTCATCGTCAGATTGCCGATGCGTATCCGCACCTTGTCATTTTTGCGCACGACCAAGGGATCAATGCCGGGGAAAATCCGGCTATTCCAGCTCCATAAATTAAAGTCCAACATCGTCATAATCTTGGGCGTATAAGCACCGGGATCAATGTCGTAGGCATTCAACAGAAATACAAAATCACGATCAACCTCATCGATTAACGGATGTTTCGTTTTGGGATGGGTAATCCAAAATCCCATCATGCCCATCGCCATTTGCACCATTTCGTCGGCATGCGGGTGATACATAAAGGTGCCGGGACGACGTGCCACAAACTCATAGACAAAGGTTTTTCCGGGCTGAATTGACGGCTGGGTCAGACCAGATATACCATCCATCCCATTGGGCAAGCGTTGCCCATGCCAATGCACGCTGGTATGTTCTGGCAAACGATTCGTCACAAAAATCCTTACCCGGTCGCCTTCAACGACTTCGATCGTTGGGCCCGGCGATTGACCGTTATAACCCCATAGATGTGCTTTAAAGCCGGGTGCCATTTCACGTACGACTGGCTCTGCGACTAGATGGAATTCTTTGACACCCTGATTCATCCGCCAAGGCAGCGTCCATCCATTGAGTGTCACCACCGGGTTGTAGGGCCTGCCCGTAGTCGGGTGTAGTGGCGGCATGGTATCTGGTGTGATTTGTGTGGCTGGTTCGGGCAATGCGGCCATGGCCACTTTGCTCACAGAAGCGCCGGTAACTGCGGCGGCGATGGTGCCTGCCACAGCGCCAGCCATCGTACCCATACCACTTAAAAAATGTCGACGATTGGTCATAATAATTCCTTAGTGTTCTGCGGCAGAACCGGAGACAGAGATCATTGTGGATTGTGATGAAGTCATGCTGGGCTTGCCAGTCATGCTCATCTCCAGGTCTGCTTGTGCAAGCCAAAATTCTTTGAGCGCATCGATCGCGCTATTGACGCTGGTAATTTGTGAGCGCGCATCGGCCAGCAGATCAAATACGCTGATAAACATGCCGTTATAGCGGAGTTGATTCTCTTGTGAAATACGTTTTTTTAAGGGAACGACCTCATCCCGATAATGCCTGGCGATGTCATAACTGGCGCGATAATTAGCATAGGCTTCCCTGATTTCAGAGCGGGCTTCCAAAGCAGTCTGGCTGGCTTGATTGACTGCCTGCATGTAGAGCGCCTCGGCTTTGGCAGTGCGTGCAGTGCCCCAGTCAAATAGTGGCAACTCTAGGCGTACTTCATAACCATGTTGCGTTGCTTGTTGGTTGGAGGTATTTCGTACGCCGCCGAGCTCCAGTACGTTGATAAAGCGGGTAACTTTATTCAAGCCCAAACTCTCTGCTAACTGCTGCGTATTCAGCTTAGCTGCCTGCACATCCAGTCGTTGGACAACAAGCTGGTTGATTACCGTTGCTTCTTCATCCGGTTCAGTCTTGATATCAGTCAGAGCCAAAACATCGGGAAGATCAGGTAAGCGCTCAGGTAGTTTGAAACTCGTTACGCCAGTATTTTCCTCACTGAATTGATCTATTCCAAGCAGGCGAATCAAACGCTCACGACTGCGGATGCGGGCTTGATCAGCACGCGCCAGATTCAACGCTGTGTCGGAATAAAAGCTGAGTTCACGTGCCTCTTGCAGGGCATTAAAGTTGCCCGCTGCTTTCATGCGTTTGGCCAGTTCTGCGCCGGCTTCGGCAGATCTTTTGACTTGTTGAAGATAGCGTACGGACTCTTCTGCTGCCACCGCGATGAAGTAGGCTTTACGGGTTTCTGCCACCAGGTTCAGCATATCCATCATGACTTGACGCTGGGTTTGCTCAAAGCGATGACGCTCCATTTTGCTAGTGAGTGGCATCGCAATCAAGCGGGCAATATTGAAGCTGATACCCCGATCAAATTCAACTTCATCACCGCGTCGCAAGCGGCTAAAGCTGAAACCAGGATTGCTCATGCGACCTGCCTGTACCAGATCAGATTCAGCAATGCCCAACGTATCAAATGAGGCCTGCAAGCCTTTGTTATTCAGCAGCGCGAGTTGCACTGCTGCGTCAACCGTTAATGCTTCAGCGAGTAATTCTTTATTGCGGTCGTTGACTTGCTGCCGGTCTACATCACTTTTAATCCACTGCACGTTTTTATGCAGTTTGTCGGTAGCTGTTTGTTGTACAACAGCGAAGCCACCGTCCTGGCTAAATGAGGCGCAGGCAGAGAGCGTGATGCACGCCGTAAATGCCGAGCAGAGTTTTATGTAGCGGCGCGATCGCTTTGGTAATAGATAAATAATGTCCCAATATGCATAGGACGATTTTTGGTAATTCATGCGATACCTCTTGGTTAGCCATCCAGCGAATGGTAGAAATTCCCATTGATGGAGACAGAAAAAAGTAGATTAACTATGGCTTATAGTTTTGGGCTTGCAGCATGCGAGTGCTGACACTGTATGACCGCAATGACAAATTGCGGACGCGACAAGACACTGCTTAAGCGAAAAATCGAGGAGGGCGTTCTGGAGCGTTGGTAATAAATCCAACGTGGGAGATAGTTTGAAAAGCGATACGTTCAGATGCTGCTGCATTGACTTGCGGTTTGATCGCATCACTCAGAATCACAGCACCGACACAGCAAGCGGCGCAGGCACTGCATTTATGCTTGACCGATAGATTGGTGTCGCTACTGTGGTGGCTATGGCTATTATTGCCGGCTGCATTACTCACTGTATTGTTCACCTGATCGCTCAGCATATCGTGATGCATTTCATCATGCATGACTCGCTGATCTGATGGACTTGCGTGTTGTCGCATTGGGTGTGATGGGTTCATATGATGCTGACTGCCGCACATCAGCATAGAGGCCGCCGCGAACCCTTGCAGCGGGATCGCAATCATCAATATCCATAATAAGAATAGTCTGACGGGCTTTTTCATATGTCGACGATTATAGCGGGAAAATACGCTAGCGGACATCGCGCCAGTGTTGATGCGACTCCATTTGGTTTCTGTTTTGATCTACGTTTTGATCTCAGTCCGCTACACAATTGCCTATGGGTTATTAATATACTGTCATATGTATATATGGAGTGTCCATATAAAGTCTGGGCAATAAGAGATATTTTATAAAAAATAGGGGGAGTATATTTTTTTACGTAAGAATGTAGTGCTGGATGATTTTGCCGTATGTCGGTTAATTCAGATGGACGTCACGTTTTCTAATCGGTATTTATATCGATCCTTGGTTCACACGTTTGGGCAAAGCCTCGGCACTCTCTTTACGTTCGCTGTACCGATCCACCAGATACGGTGCGACATCGCGTGTCAGCAGCGTGAACTTCATCAACTCTTCCATCACATCCACTACACGGTCGTAATACGCTGATGGCTTCATCCGTCCCGCATCGTCGAATTCTAAAAATGCTTTGGCGATTGATGATTGATTGGGTATCGTCAGCATTCGCATCCAGCGACCCAAAATGCGCAACTGATTGACAGCATTGAACGATTGCGATCCGCCGGAGACTTCCATGACTGCCAGCGTTTTACCCTGTGTCGGACGCACAGCGCCGATTGACAGAGGAATCCAGTCTATCTGCGCTTTCATAATCCCGGTCATCGCGCCATGGCGTTCTGGCGAGCACCAGACCATGCCTTCCGCCCACAAAGATAAATCACGTAACTCTTTGACCTTGGGATGATCCTCCGGCGCGCCGTCCGGCAAAGGCAAACCTTGTGGATCGAACACGCGTACCTCACCGCCCATCGCTTCTAACAAACGAGCCGCCTCCAGCGTCAGTAATTTGCTATACGAGCGCTCGCGTAGCGAACCATACAGCAGCAAAAAACGCGGCGCATGTGTGGCAGGCGCTGCGGGTCTTAACTGTGTATTGTCAGGTACTGCAAATAAGTCCTGATCCAGATTAGGCAGATCATTTAGCTTGGACACGGCGAACCTCGTTATCAATCAATTCGATCACTTTTTCGCCATCTTCTTTGACGAATTCACCCAGTTGCGGTAACGGTAAAATATCTAACACCAGTTCCGACGGTCTGCATAGTTTCGTCCCCATCGGGCTTACAACAATCGGGCGGTTGATCAGGATGGGATGCTTCAGCATAAAGTTGATTAGCTCATCGTCAGTCCATTTGCTGTCGTCCAATTTGAGCTCTTCGTACGGAGTCCCTTTTTGTCGTAGCAAGTCACGCACCGGGATGCCCATGGCCGCAATTAACTCCAGCAATTTATCGCGACTTGGCGGCGTGATCAGGTATTCAATGACCTCTGGCTCGACACCAGTATTGCGGATTAAGGCCAGCGTATTGCGCGAGGTGCCGCATTTGGGATTGTGATAAATCGTGATCGTCATGGAAGTCCGCCTAGGTAATTAAGTAATTAAGTAATAGTTAGCTTAAAAAATATTGAGAGTAGCCGGAATGATTTAAGCAAAATCGTTGGGCGCAAGCTTGCTTGCTATGCTTTTTACTTCTGACAGCGGTGCTGGATAAAGCCAGCAAAATAGTAAAGTCGCAGCGGCCGCACCTAGCAACTGGGCAGCGATAAAGCCCGGCGTATCTGCCGGTCTGATTCCTGCAAAGGTATTGCTGGAGGCGCGCGCTAGAGTTACTGCTGGATTGGCAAACGATGTCGAGGAGGTGAACCAATATGCTGCTGTGATGTAAGTGGCGACGGCAAATGGCGTCAAACTTGGCTTGCTGCGCGAGCAGCCGATGATGGTGGCAATTAAGCCAAAAGTCGCAACAAACTCACTCCACCACTGGCCAGCACCGGTTCGTACATGTGTTGATGCAAAAAATAATGGATCATCAAACATGTAATGTGCAGCTGCCACACCCGCAAATGCCCCAACAATTTGAACGGCGATATAAGCTAACAATTCTGATGAGGGCAAATTTTTTTGCCATGCTTCGGATAGGCTGACTACCGGATTAAAATGCGCACCGGAGACCGCGCCAAACATCAAAATCAAGGCAACTAAACCAGTCCCGGTCGCTATCGCATTCGCCAGCAGAGCGATTGCAATATTGCCAGCGGACAAGCGTTCGGCCATGATGCCAGAGCCGATCACAATCGCGAGCAAAAACGCCGTACCCAGACCTTCGGCGACCAGACGTCGGGATAAGTTCGCTTTGATCCGATTATTAGCGGAGATTTGGGTCATAGGTTTGCAGTACTGCCGTGATTATTCTCTCGCTCGGTGACTTGCTGATCCACCGGTGCGCAGGTCGCGTTTGGAGAGCAAGGATTTCCGCCACAACAGTTTTCCGTCAAAAAGCCGATCAGATCATTCATCACCGTAAAATTGGCGGCGTAAATCATAAATCGCCCATCTTGTTGCACCGTAATCAAACCGGCATGCATCAGCTCTTTTAGATGAAAGGATAAAGACGATGGCGCAATGCCAAGGAGTTCGCTGATTTTGCTGGCGATGACGCCGCTGGGGCCACTTTGGACTAGCAAGCGGAAGATCGCCAGGCGGGAATCTTGGGCAATCGCGGCGAGGGCGCTAACAGCTTGTTTAGTTTCCATATTTAATTCCCCTTGTTTTAACCCAGATTTTCCATCAGACCGCTACCACTTCGCAAAAAACGCAGACGGCGTGCGGTCTTCAGAGGGATAACACCACCGCGATTTGAGTGCGAGCGCTACAGCGACAATTGCACCTTTGGCGAACTGCCTGGCGTTGTTGCTCCTCCTAGCAAGATTCAGCTTGCGTCGTCGTCGCGTCTAGCCAGTCAGTCCGCCAAAGGCGCACTTGCCGCTGTTCCAATGGGAAATCTGGGTTTAATTTTCTATTTTATTTCAATAATTCTATATTAATTGAAATATTAAAGTAAACAGATTTTATGAAGATGTATCGAGGGAAAATTTGAGAATTGCATTAAAAGCACCAAATAATAAGCGTCTTGCTTCATTGCAAGCGAATATGGGTTTATATTTGTATGTCATTGATTACAACGCTCGCATAGAATACCAACATGCAACTCGATATTCGCGCACAAACATTACTTAAAGCTCTGGTAGAACGCTACATCGCTGATGGTCAGCCGGTGGGTTCGCGGGCGCTTTCAAAAATTTCTGGACTGGAGTTATCTCCGGCCACCATTCGTAATGTGATGGCAGATCTGGAAGAAATGGGCTTTGTCGCCAGCCCGCATACGTCGGCTGGACGGATTCCGACCCCGCGCGGGTACCGCGTGTTTGTGGACAAACTACTGACCGTGCAGGAATTTGATGGCACTGCGCTGGAGTCGCGTATGCAAGCGAGCGTGTTTTCTAATTCCCCACAAAAAATTATTTCTAACGCGGCTCAGGTGTTGTCGTCGCTATCGCAATTTGCAGGTGTAGTCATGACCCCGCGGCATGAATCAACATTTCAGCAAGTCGAGTTTTTACGCTTATCTGAAAAGCGGATTTTGCTAGTCGTGGTTGCGCCCAATGGTGAGGTGCATAACCGCTTGCTGCTGACCGATGTTGATTACAACTCCTCGCAATTGGTGCAGGCCGCGAATTATCTGAATCAAAATTTTGGTGGATTGAGTTTTGAAGATGCTCGCTTACGTATCAACACTGAATTACGCCAATTGCAAAACGATATGACGCGCCTAATGCAAGCGGCGGTCGAAGCAGGCAGTGATGCGATGTCAGATCAGTCGGACGAGGTTGTGATTTCAGGCGAGCGCAATTTGCTCAATGTGCAGGACTTGTCGAATAATATGACTTCTTTGCGTAAGTTATTTGATATGTTCGAGCAAAAAACCGGGCTGATGCAATTGCTGGATGTGTCTAGTAAAGCGACAGGGGTACAAATTTTTATCGGAGGCGAATCGCAACTCGTACCGATGGATGAAATGAGTATTGTCACTGCGCCTTATGGCGTGAACGGTAAAATTGTAGGCACGCTTGGGGTGATAGGGCCAACTCGTATGGCTTATGAACGTGTTATTCCTATTGTTGATATCACTGCAAAGCTACTCTCAAATGCGCTAAGTCAATAGCCGATATCCAGTATCCAAACTCCAAATAGTGAGGTTGTTATGAACAACAAAAATATCTCTGTTTTAATTGTTGACGACAATGATATGACTCGTGAGGTTTTACGGGTAGTACTGCGCAGCGAGGGTTATAACGTCGTTGGCGATGCTTCTGATGGTGGGTCGGGTTTGGAAATGGCGATCAAACTCAATCCGCAAATTATTCTATTGGATGTAGTTATGCCTAAAATCGGCGGCTTAGAAATATTGCCAAAAATGAAGGAGGCATTGCCAAATGCGATGATTTTGATGGTGACTGCGAATAAAGATCAAGCCACGGTGACGGAGGCTGTTAAAGCCGGTATTCACGGCTATATCGTAAAACCTTTTAATTCACAGCGAGTGATTGATGCAGTGGCAGGGGTAGTAGAAAAAATTCGTAAGCAAAGTGCTAGCAGCGAAAATACCAGTAGCGACGTTTGAGTACGAATTTGATCAGTAAATATCAGTAGAAGCTGATACTTGTGTTCTCATTTTTTATGATTTGCGATTTCTGTGTTCGCAATTTTGTTTGGTGCAATGACCATACATCGCTAGCGAATGTTCAGCAATAGTAAAGCCACGCTCCAGTGCAACGGCATGTTGTTGCTTCTCAATTTGCTCGTCATAGAACTCTTCTACCAAACCGCAGTCCAAACAGACCAAATGGTCGTGATGCGAACCTTCGTTTAGTTCAAAGATGGCTTTGCCGGTTTCAAAATGATTGCGATTTAACAATCCGGCTTGTTCGAACTGCGTTAAAACCCGATATACCGTCGCTAAACCGACATCCATATTTTCATTCAGCAGAATTTTATAAACATCTTCCGCTGTCAGATGGCGAACTGGGCTACTTTGGAAAATTTCTAAAATTTTCAGCCTTGGCAAAGTCGCTTTCAGGCCGCTGGATTTGAGATTGGGAGTGGTATTCGTCATGTTTTCGGTCAAAAAGAGTGTATCTGCTTTATGATATCGGGTTTAGAGCTTAACTCAAAGTGAATCTCAGCATAATCCCGGCGTAACTTCAGGGTGGTTTTTTGGGGTTTTAATCGACGTATATTAAGCTTGCATCAGTGAGTAATTTCATTATGCTGCGTTGTCCTAAGATTATCTCGCGCTGTATTTGTGTTCTTTGTGTAGGCTCTCACTTAAGTTGCCACCTAAGTTACTACCCAAGTAACGCCAAAGTTAAACGTAATAAATTAGTAAGTAAGATTGATATAAGCTGTTTGAATTAATTATTTTTTGCAAACTGTACACCGTTGCACATCACATTGAGGTTATTTATGCGATTGTTGTTTTCTGAAGTATCCCGAGGTACCGCGCAAGGCTTGACTGCTCTCGCTTTGGCGTTTGGTGTAGTTGGTGTCTCTGGCTGCGCTATGCTCAATCCTATGGTGGATACACCGCCAGTGACCAAGCTCCCTAGTTCCACTGACTCCGCAGTGACGGATACTGGTAACAAAGACGGCGCCAAACTCAATTCTGCTGATGGCGCACAAAAAACGACGCCAACCGGTGTATCCAAATTTTTAGGTTATATCTCGCCTTACCGGATTACGATTCAGCAAGGTAACTTTGTCTCGCAAGAGATGGTATCGCAACTCAAAGAAGGCATGACCCGTGAGCAAGTCCGATTTTTGCTGGGCACGGCATTATTGACCGATATGTTCCACGAAGACCGCTGGGACTACCCGTTCCGTTTATTAAAGCCGAACGGCGAATTACTCACCAGCCGTGTGGCGGTATTTTTTAAGAACAATACTGTGCAACGTTTTGAGGGGGGTAATTTGCCCAACGAAAAAGACTACTTAGCCAATATTACGACTTCTGCAATTGGTGTGAGAGCTGAATCTTCTATCCTGACGACGGATAAAGATAAGAAAAAATAATCAAGGTATTCCGATGACAGTATTAAAAATCGCCGTGACTGGTGCATCTGGTCGCATGGGTAAAATGTTGATCGAGACCATCACTGCGGCAGATGATGTTGCACTGGTCGGCGCACTGGATTTGCCTGGATCGCCTGCTTTGGGTGCTGATGCCGGTGCCAGTTTAGGCAAGCCAGTTGGCGTTTTAATTGAGTCTGATTTGTCGACGGCTTTGGCAGATGCTGATTGTCTGATCGACTTTACCCGTACTGAAGGCACCTTAACGCATCTGGCTTACTGCGCGGAACATGGCATTAAGATGGTTATTGGTACGACTGGTTTTGATGACGAAGGTAAAGCAGCGATTGCTGCTGCAGCGCAAAAAACGGCGATTGTATTTGCGCCGAACATGAGTGTCGGCGTGAATGTGACGTTGAAGTTGTTAGAAATGGCAGCCAAGAATTTTGCGCAAGGCTACGATATAGAAATTATCGAAGCACACCACCGTCATAAAGTTGATGCGCCCTCCGGTACCGCATTAAAAATGGGCGAAGTCATCGCAAGTACATTAGGTCGTGATTTGAACGAAGTCGGCGTGTTCGCGCGTGAAGGCGTTACAGGCGAACGTGACCCTTCTTCGATCGGCTTTGCTACCATTCGTGGCGGCGATATTGTCGGCGACCATACAGTGATGTTCGCAGGGATTGGTGAGCGGGTAGAAATCAGCCATAAATCTTCTAGCAGGATTAATTACGCCCACGGCAGTTTGCGCGCAGCACGGTTTTTGGCTGATAAGAAAACTGGTTTATACGATATGTTTGATGTTCTGGGTTTGAATTCAGTAGTTTAGAAAATACAGAAATCACAAAGCTCATACTTATTTACGAATTCATTTACCAATTCATTTACCAACTCATTCGCTAATTCATTCACCAACGATTTCTCTAACGAGCCCTATGATTTTTGATTACTGGTCACAAGTTGATGAAATAAGCCACGCAGTAGCTTATTTTTTGATGGCAATGTCTCTCGTTAGCTGGTTCATTATTTTTTATAAAACCTGGTCGTTTTGGCGCGTACGCAAAACCGCGCCAGTTGTTGAGTCTTTTTGGAAAGCGCCAAACATCAATGACGCGCTTAGCCTGATCAGTCATGCTGATAGCGAAGACATCTATGCTTCTCTGGCGAGAAAAAGTATGGCGGCTGCGGACCTGAAACTCTCTACAGAACCAGCACGCGCTAGCGCAGGACTTAACACTAATTCTGCTTTAAGCGACATTCTTACCCGGGTTTTGCGACAAGAATTAAACCGTGTTACGGTCAAACTGGAATCTGGTTTAAGCATTTTGGCCTCCATCGGGGCGACCGCACCTTTTGTCGGTTTGCTCGGCACGGTGTGGGGCATTTTTCATGCGCTGACGACGATTGCAAATAATGGTGCTGTGCAGATCGCGCAAGTAGCTGGTCCGGTCGGCGAGGCATTAATCATGACGGCATTGGGTTTGATGGTGGCAATTCCTGCGGTATTGGCCTATAACGCTTTTAACCGTATGAACCGTATTACCATGGCAGAGCTAGATGCTTTTGCGCATGATCTGCATGCACACCTTAGTCCGCGCGTATAAGAGCGCAACTCGGCTAACGTCAGCAACAAACCAACCACAAGCTTACCAACGTAGTAAATAAAAATCTCAACGCATTATGGCCTTCGGTAAATTCAATCAGGCAAGTGACTCGGCAGCAAAAACACCGGCTGCTATGGCGGATATCAATGTCACACCGATGGTGGATGTCATGTTGGTATTGCTGGTGATTTTTATCATTACCGCCCCTTTGATGACACAAGCTATCAAGCTTGAATTACCTACTGCAAAATCAAATACGGCCCCCCAATTGCCAAACAACATCACTATCTCATTTGACTCTCAAGGCGTTTTATATTGGGATAAACAGGTCATTACTTTTACAGATTTAAACGTAAAATTAGCAAAAGCAGCACAAAAATTACCGCAGCCAGAATTGCAATTGCGTGCCGATAAAGCAACTCGCTACGAGATCATTGCCCAAGTGATGGCTGCAGCTCAAGAACAAGGTTTGGGTAAAATTGGTTTTGTGACTGAGCAGCCAGGCCAACCACTCGATCAAAAGTAATCTACAGCACTATCCTTAATCAGGATGCCATCTGAACCAGTTATAATCAAAGGTTCAAAAGATCCCCTCGCATTTAGAAAATATAGCCCGCCATGCAAGAAAAATACAGCTCAGTTTATAAACCAGCCGACATTGAGCAATCTGCGCAATCCCATTGGAAAAAAATAGACGCTTACAAAGCGGTGGAGAACGATCCACGTTTTCCAAAAGGGAAGTACTACGCTTGTTCTATGCTGCCTTATCCATCAGGTAAATTGCACATGGGGCACGTGCGCAATTACACGATCAACGACATGCTGGCGCGCCAATTGCGCATGAGTGGATATAACGTTTTGATGCCTATGGGCTGGGATGCTTTTGGTTTGCCAGCAGAAAATGCCGCGATCAAAAATAAGGTGCCGCCTGCCAAATGGACTTACGACAATATCGCCTACATGAAGACCCAGATGCAAGCGATGGGTCTGGCGATTGACTGGTCACGCGAAGTCGCAACTTGCTCGCCTGAATATTACAAATGGAATCAATGGTTGTTCCTGAAAATGCTGGAAGCTGGCATTTGCGAACGCCGTACACAGGTAGTAAATTGGGACCCGATTGATCAGACTGTGCTCGCTAATGAACAGGTGATCGACGGGCGCGGCTGGCGCTCCGGCGCCCTGGTCGAGAAGCGTGAAATCCCTGGCTATTATCTGAACATTACTGATTACGCCGAAGAATTGTTGTCTGCCGTAGCCAACCCAGAAGATCCGAATTATTTGTCCGGTTGGCCAGAGCGCGTGCGCCTGATGCAGGAAAACTGGATAGGTAAATCCGAAGGTGTACGTTTTGCCTTCACACATGACATCAAGGACGCCACCGGCGCGTTGATTCAGGACGGCAAGATGTACGTGTTTACGACCCGTGCCGATACCATCATAGGCGTGACCTTTTGTGCGGTGGCACCGGAGCATCCGTTGGCAATTCATGCTGCTGCCAGTAATCCCAGACTCGCTGCCTTCATCGAAGAATGCAAAAAAGGCGGTACGACCGAAGCAGAAGTTGCAGTGCGTGAAAAAGAAGGGCAGCCAACGGGACTGTTCGTCACGCATCCGTTGACAGGCGCGCAAGTTGAAGTTTGGGTCGGTAACTATGTGTTGATGAGTTACGGCGATGGCGCGGTCATGGGCGTGCCTGCGCATGACGAGCGGGACTTTATTTTTGCGAAAAAATATAATCTGCCGATTAAACAAGTAGTCGCTGTAGAAGGTGAAACCTACTCCACCGATGCATGGGCAGAATGGTATGGCGACAAGCAACGTGGCTTGACCATTAACAGCGGAGACTCTAACGTTGACCTAAATGGATTGACCTGTAGACAGGCGGTCAGCAAAGTCGCTGAATTAATGTCAGCCAAAGACTTAGGCGAAAAGAAAACGACCTGGCGCTTGCGCGACTGGGGTATCAGCCGTCAACGTTATTGGGGGACGCCTATCCCTATTATCCATTGCGATGCTTGTGGTGTGGTGCCAGTACCGGAAAAAGATTTACCCGTTGTATTACCAGAAGATTGCATTCCTGATGGCTCAGGCAATCCGCTAAATAAACGCTTAGATTTCTTGCATGTTGATTGCCCAAGTTGCGGCAAGCCAGCCAAGCGCGAAACCGACACCATGGATACCTTCGTTGATAGTTCTTGGTATTTCATGCGTTATTGCGATGCCAGCAATGATCAGGCCATGGTTGCGGAAGGTAGTAAATACTGGATGCCGATGGATCAATATATCGGCGGTATCGAACACGCGATTTTGCATTTGCTGTATGCGCGCTTCTGGACCAAGGTCATGCGTGACCTGAAGTTGATCGATGCCCACGAACCGTTCGCTAAATTACTGACGCAAGGCATGGTCTTGAAGGGCGCATTTTTCCAAAAACCGGACGGCGCAGGCAAGAATTATTTCTGGGAAGAAGAAGTCAACGTCATCACCAATGAGCAAGGTCAGATCACTGGCGGAACTTTGAAGTCGGATGGGTCCGCACTCGAATACGAGATGACCACCATGTCTAAATCCAAGAGTAATGGTGTCGATCCGCAAGAACTCATTAATCAATACGGTGCAGACACAGCACGTTTGTTTGTGATGTTTGCCTCGCCACCTGAGCAGACCTTGGAGTGGAATGACTCCGGTGTTGAGGGTGCGCATCGCTTCTTGCGCCGGGTCTGGACTTTCGGTTTTAAAAATGCTGAATTATTGCGCCGGACAAGTTCAGTCAGTGTGGATTTGAGTTCGGACTTAAGTGCTGACAGCAAAACGCTACGCCGCGAAGTACATATGATCTTGCGCCAGGTAAGCTATGACTACGAACGTATGCAATACAACACGGTCGTGTCCGGCGCGATGAAATTATTGAATACGATCGAAGCCTTTAAGCAAGAAGGTGCTGGTCATGCAGCGGTTTTGAGTGAAGCCTTTGGTGTCTTGTTGCGTGTTTTATATCCGGCATGCCCGCACTTGACCCATGTCTTGTGGGAAGAGTTGGGTTATGCCGCTTCTTTCACCGATATTCTCAATACGCCTTGGCCCCAAGTCGACGAAGCGGCTTTGGTACAAACAGAAATCGAAATGATGATCCAGGTCAACGGAAAGCTGCGCGGTAGTATCACGGTAGCCAAAGATGCGGATAAAGCGACGATAGAAGCTTTAGCCTTGGCGAATGAGAGTGTGCAACGTTTTGTTGAGGGTGCGCCGAAAAAGATCATTATCGTACCGGGTAAATTAGTCAATATCGTTCCTTAATATAGACGGGTAATTTTATGATCGTTAATTCGAAAGCGGGCGATATGCGTAATGAGAAAGACTCTAAAACAAGGTCTGATTGGATGCGGAAATTGCTAGCCTTTTTCAGCATCGCGTCACTTGCTGTAATTTTGTCCGCCTGCGGCTTTGCGTTGCGTGGTCCGGTGACTTTTCCGTTCTCTAGTATTTATATTAGCTTGCCAGATACGTCACCGCTTGGTGGTGAGTTGCGGCGAAATATCCGTGCCAATGGTAATACCGTGATTTTTAACGATGCCAGAAGCGCCGATGTGGCATTAGAAGTTTTGGCAGAAACACGCGAGAAAGTGATCTTGTCTTTGAATAGCCAAGGCCGTGCACGCGAATACAATTTGTTGTACACATTTAAATTCCGTGTGCGCGACAAGGCTGGTAAAGAATTGTTAGAGCCAACCAGCATCCCACTCAAGCGCAATATCACGTTCAACGAATCCGCAGTCTTGGCGAAAGAGTCTGAAGAAGCTCTGTTATACCGTGATATGCAAAGCGATTTGGTGCAGCAAATCATGCGTCGCCTCGCCGTACTGAAGATGGAATAGCGTATGCAATTGCGCTTTGATGCGATCGATGCTCACCTGACTAAATCACTGGCGCCTTTGTACGTCATCACCAGTGATGAGCATTTGTTGGCATTAGAAACTGCGGACAAAATCCGTCGTGTTGCTAAAACACAGGGATTTCTGGAAAGAGAAATTTTAACCGTAGAGCGTAGTTTTAAATGGGGCGCTCTGCTGGCAGCAAATCAATCGCAATCCTTGTTCGGCGATAAAAAGCTTATTGATTTGCGGCTACCCACCGGCAAGCCAGGCAAAGACGGCGGCGCTGCACTACAAGAATATGTCAAGCATTTATCCCCCGATAATCTGACCCTGATTACCTTGCCAAAACTCGACTGGGCGACGCAAAAGGTAGCCTGGGTGACGAGCTTGCAGCAGGCGGCGGTGTATATCGACATCCCGCTGGTGGAACGGGCACAACTGCCTAATTGGATATCCTTGCGTTTATCTGCACAAGGGCAAAGCGCTGATCGGCCTAGTCTGGACTTTATCGCGGACAGAGTAGAGGGTAACTTGCTCGCCGCACATCAAGAGATTCAAAAACTCGCTTTGTTGCACCCCCAAGGCAAACTAGGTTTTGAGCAAATACACGACGCTGTTTTAAACGTCGCACGCTACGATGTGTTTAAAGTCAATGAAGCCATGTTGGCTGGCAACGTCGCCAGACTGGTGCGCATGCTAGAAGGTCTGAAGGGCGAGGGCGAGGCCTTGCCGCTGGTACTATGGGCAGTTGCCGAAGAGATCCGGACTTTGCTTAAACTCAAGTCTGGGATGGCACAAGGCAAGTCGCTTGGCATGCTGCTGAAGGAATTTCGTATTTGGGGTCCGCGTGAAAAGCTGATGGAGCCTGCGCTACGCCGGGTGAGTTTAGCGACCTTAGAGGCGGCGCTGCAAGAGGCAGCGCAAGTCGATAAGATGGTCAAAGGTTTGCGCGCCAAGGCATTTGCCGGTGACGCCTGGGATGCCTTGCTGCAATTAGGTCTACGTGTTGCCCGCGCATAGGATAAATACGTGAAAATAGGGGGGTATGTCGAATAAATGGCATTAATGTCCTTATTATATTTGGACGTTAAAATATACAGTAGGTAGTATATATTCCCTCTTAAGCCACTTGTAGAGCACAAGCAGACATAGACATACTGAATTTAAAGAATTGATATGGATATCAAAACCTACATGAAAGACCTTGGCATACGCGCCCGTAAAGCGTCGCGTGCCATGGCCAAAGCAAATACGGCTGCAAAGAATCAGGCATTGTTATTGATTGCCGCGGCGATCCGGCGCGACGCAGTGATTTTGCGGGCAGCCAATGAGCTCGATCTTGCTGCCGCCCGCAAAAATGGGATGGAAGCAGCGATGCTGGATCGTCTGACCTTATCCGACAAAGCCATCGCCACCATGGCAGAGGGACTGGAGCAAATCGTCAGTCTGTCAGACCCGATAGGCGAAATCTTGAATATGAAATTCCGCCCGACTGGGATTCAGGTTGGACAGATGCGCGTGCCGTTGGGCGTGATTGGTATTATTTATGAAGCCAGACCAAACGTTACAGTCGACGCGGCAGGCTTATGCATTAAAAGTGGTAATGCCACAATTTTGCGCGGCGGTTCTGAGGCAATTCACTGCAATCAGGCACTGGCACAATTGGTCAAAGAAGGTTTAGCCGGTGCCGGTTTGCCGTCCGACGCCGTTCAGGTAGTTGAGACTACCGACCGTGCTGCGGTGGGCGAGCTGATCACCATGCCAGAGTATGTTGATGTCATTGTTCCACGCGGTGGCAAAGGTTTGATCGAGCGCTTAACGCGTGAATCCAAAGTGCCGATGATCAAACATCTGGACGGCATTTGCCATGTGTATATCGACGATAAAGCAGATATACAAAAGGCGCTGGACATTGCATTCAACGCTAAATGCCATCGCTATGGCACTTGCAATACGATGGAAACCTTATTGGTGGCGCAAGCTATTGCAGCGCAGGTATTGCCCGCCTTAGCCAAACTGTATGCCACCAAACAAGTCGAATTACGTTGCGACCCTGCTGCCGCAGCAATACTCAGCGACTATCCTCATTTGGCTGCTGCGATTGAAGAGGACTGGAGCACAGAATATCTGGCCGCGATTCTTGCTGTTAAAGTAGTTCAAGATATGGATGAGGCGATTGAACACATCAATCACTATTCATCGCAACATACTGAGTCCATCGTGACGGAAGATTACACGCGCGCCATGCGCTTTCTGCGTGAGGTTGATTCAGCCTCGGTCATGGTCAATGCATCGACCCGTTTTGCAGATGGCTTTGAATATGGCTTAGGTGCAGAAATCGGCATCTCTAACGATAAACTACATGCACGTGGACCAGTGGGATTAGAAGGTCTGACTTCACTGAAGTATGTGGTATTTGGTAATGGCGAAGTTCGTCAATAATAAGTAACAGGAGAAATGCATGCTCTGGATTAAAGCACTACATATCGTTTTCGTGACGTCCTGGTTTGCAGGCTTATTTTATTTGCCGAGGATTTTTGTCAATCTGGCGATGGAGAACCAGGCGGTTACGACTGAGCGATTGCTGCTGATGGCACGCAAGCTGTACCGATTTATGACCATACTGGCTATTCCAGCGATAGGTTTTGGGTTGTGGTACTGGATTGCCACAGGTATAGGGCGTGGTCCGGGCAGCGGTTGGATGCATGCCAAGCTTTTTATTGTGGTGCTGCTGATTGGCTATCACCACGCTTGCGGCAGTATTCTAAAAAAGTTTGAACAGGGCAACAATAAACGCGCGCATACCTGGTTTCGCTGGTTTAATGAAGTGCCAGTCGTTTTGTTATTAGCTGTTGTGGTGTTGGTGGTAGTGAAGCCGTTTTAGTCCGCTCGTTAAATTCTCAAGGAAATATTGATGAACAGAGTTTGTGAATACTATTTTGCACCGCAGTCTCCTTGGGCGTATTTGGGGCATCAGCGCTTTGTCGATCTGGCAAAAAAACATGCAATCCGGATTGATCTTAAGCCGATTGATTTAAGCAAAGTATTTGCTACTTCGGGTGGTTTGCCTTTAGCTAAACGTGCAGCACAAAGACAAGCCTATCGTCTGACAGAAATGCAGCGTTGGAGTACGCATCTGGATTTGCCTATGAATTTGCAGCCGACCTTTTTTCCGGTCGCAGGCGATCCTTCTGCACACTTGATTATTGCAGCGCAATTGGCACACGGGACTGAGACCGCACTCAAACTGACTGGCTCGATTATGCGAGCGGTCTGGGCAGAGCAAAAAAATATTGCTGATACGGATACCCTGATCGCGTTAGCACTTGATTGCGAGCTCGACGGTAAAGCTTTAATCAAATCGTCAGAAACCGCCAGTGTGTTAGCTGAGTACGAGCGCTTTACCAATGAAGCAATCGCCAACAATGTATTCGGCGTGCCTTGGTTTGTATTCAATGGCGAGAGTTATTGGGGGCAAGATCGCTTAGATTTTTTGGAGCGCGTATTTCAAGAATAGTGATTAGCAGTTGGCATTACATTCAATAGAATGAAGTAATGAGGTGAGCGAATGCAGCACGAACTCACCTTAGTTTTAGTGCTGAGAAGTAGATGTAAATACCGGCTAGGCAAGAGCTTTAGCCTTTAAAAATTAACTTGGATAAAAGGTTCCCCATGACACGTTACTCATATTTTTGCCCTTGCCCCCGTGGCCTGGAAGTCGCTCTCGCTGAAGAGTTGAATGAAATTGCCCAGATGGATAAAACTTTGCATGTACACACGCAAGTGCCTGGCGGTGTGCATTGCTCTGGTGAATTGCGCGACGCCTATAGCATCAATCTACATTCACGCATTGCTTCGCGTGTGTTATTGCGGATGGCGCATTCTGGCTATCTCAACGAAAACGATATTTATGATCTGACCCTGGAGCAGTCATGGGAAGATTGGTTTGGCTACCACCACACGATTCGTGTCGATGTAACCGCAGTCAAATCGCCATTAAAAAGTTTGGAATTTACCACCCTCAAAATTAAAGATGCGATCTGTGATCGTTTCCGCGATCAATTTACACAACGTCCTTCGGTTGATACCAAAAATCCGGATATGCGGATAGTCGGTTTTGTGGATGCACGCAACTTTACTTTGTATCTCGATACATCAGGCGAGCCTTTGTTTAAACGCGGCTGGCGCTTAGAGACAGGCGATGCCCCTTTGCGTGAAAACCTGGCAGCGGGCTTGTTGCGGACTGCCGGCTGGAAACCCGGCGTGCCTCTGTTTGATCCTATGTGTGGCTCGGGTACTATTTTGATTGAGGCGGCACAAATGCTTGCTGGTATTCCGCCAGGTTTGCGTCGTGAATTTGCGTTTGAAAAGTTTGCCGGTTATAAGCAAGACGAATGGCAAGCGATCAAGGACAGTGTGAAGCCAAATCACGTGCCGGAAGAGCCGACTATTTTCGGCAGTGATATCTCCGGCGACATGATCAGCATGACGCGTAATAATTTGAATAAGGCAGGTATTCGTTTTGACGTGCCGTTGAAGCAAATTGAAGCGCAAGAGATCAAAGCGCCAACTGAAGTGCCAGGTATTTTGCTGACCAATCCGCCCTATGGCGAACGTATTGGCGTACGCGGTGATAGTTCGGTAGAGCCTGATGCGATGGCGACCGATTTTTTCAGTGCATTCAGCAGCACGTTAAAACAAAGGTTTGCTGGCTGGAGTGTTTTCTTGTTCACCGCTGATCTGGGTTTGCCAAAGATGCTGCGTTTGAAAGAGTCGCGCAAGACACCTTTTTTCAACGGCGCGCTGGAATGTCGCTTGTTCCGGTTCGATATGGTGGCGGGCTTTAACCGCCGTGAAGAGGCCAAGCCTAAAAACTTGTCCTAACTCCACATAAAAACGGGCGAACGCTGCACAGCAGGTTCGCCCGTTTTACTTTATGCTTTGCCATCTACGCTGCGTCATCAATCATAATTTACGCTGTTTTATGTAATCTGGCCGAGATTTAGATTGGCCTCATCCAAAACAAAACACATCAGGAGATTAATCTATGTCTAACGCTTTTCCCCTCAATTTAAAAGACAGTAGTTTATTGCGTAATCAGGCTTACATTAATGGTGCCTGGTTTAGTTTTAGTGATAATTTTGAAGTCAATAATCCAGCGGATCAATCGATTATCGGTACCGTACCTAACTTGGGTGCTAGTGCCGCACAAACGGCAATTGACGCTGCACAAGCGGCTTTTCCGGCATGGGCTGCCAAGACCGGCAAAGAGCGCGCCGCGGTAATGCGTAAATGGTTTGATCTGATGATTGCCAATGCCGATGATCTGGCGATGTTAATGACTGCCGAGCAAGGCAAACCTTTAGCCGAAGCCAAAGGCGAAGTAATTTACGGCGCCAGTTTTATCGAATGGTTTGCCGAGGAAGCAAAGCGGGTAACCGGCGATGTCATGGCATCGACCTGGACTGACAAGCGCATGGTGGTATTAAAACAGCCTATCGGCGTTTGCGCATCAATCACGCCTTGGAACTTTCCGATTGCCATGATCACGCGCAAAGTTGCCCCCGCGATTGCGGCTGGTTGCAGTATCGTGATTAAGCCAGCGGAACAAACCCCGCTATCCGCCCTGGCAATGGCGGAGTTGGCACATAGAGCAGGTCTGCCAGCAGGCATTATTAATATTGTTACCGCCGATTCAGAGCGTTCGATTGCCGTTGGCAAAGTGTTGTGCGACAGCCCGGTTGTGCGGCATTTATCTTTTACTGGATCAACTCCAGTAGGCCGTATTTTGATGCAGCAATGTGCACCGACAGTAAAAAAACTGGCTCTGGAATTGGGCGGGCATGCGCCATTTATCGTATTTGATGATGCTGATCTGGACGCGGCGGTGGAAGGTGCGTTGCAATCAAAATTCCGTAATGCCGGACAAACTTGTGTGTGTACCAACCGCTTCTATGCTCATGAGTCGATTTACGACGTCTTCGTTGAAAAACTGGCTGCGGGCGCTAAGAAAATCCAGGTCGGTAACGGTATGGAGTCAGGCATCAGTCAAGGCCCTATGATTGATGAGCAAGCGGTAGCCAAAGTAGAAGAGCACGTTGCTGATGCGCTGGCGAAAGGTGCTACGATTTTAGCTGGCGGTAAAAAACATGCAGCCGGCACTTTATTCTATGAGCCGACGGTATTGTCTAACATTACCAATACGATGAAAATTATGGTCGAGGAGACCTTTGGCCCAGTAGCTGCCGTCATCAAGTTTATAACGGAAGATGAGGTGATTGCGGCGGCTAACAATACTGATTTTGGACTGGCATCGTATTTCTATTCCCGTGATATCGGTCGCGTATGGCGCGTTGCTGAAAAGCTTGAATATGGCATGGTCGGTATTAATACTGGTTTGATTTCGAATGAGGTCGCGCCGTTCGGTGGCGTTAAACAATCTGGACTGGGGCGCGAGGGTTCTAGCTATGGAATGGACGAATATCTCGAAATGAAATATTTGTGTATGGGCGGCATTTAGATTTCCCTTGATGATCCTGATGAATAAAATTCTGCTAATTGCGATTGAATATGTCTAATAGTCCCACACCAGAAGCGACTCCGCCAGTGCCACCACTTCCTTCTCACTTGCAAGTGGTGAGCGCTGGCGCTCTTGCAACGCTGCTCGCAGCGTTGGCAATGTTGGGGCCATTTTCAATTGATACTTATCTGCCTGCATTTCCGGCAATTCAGTCGAGTTTGCAGGCGAGTCCGATTGAAGTTCAGCAGACATTAACTGCCTACATGCTGTCTTTTTCCGTCATGACGCTTTGGCACGGCGCTTTGTCGGACGCGTTCGGGCGCCGGAATGTGATTTTGGTGTCGCTAGCCGTTTTTGCCGTCGCTTCTTTTGGCTGCGCATCTGTCCATACGATTCATTATTTGTGGGGCTTCAGGATTTTGCAGGGTGTTTCTGCGGGCGCTGGCGTGGTGGTTGGACGCGCGATCATCCGTGATATGTACTCAGGCGCTCCCGCTGAGCGCTTGCTTTCTCTGGTAACAATGATTTTTTCTATTGCTCCGGCAATTGCACCTATTTTAGGCGGTTGGATAGTCAGCTATTTCAGCTGGCGTAGTATTTTCCTCTTACTTTTTGTCTATACCCTGATTTTATTTTGGGCGTGTTACAAGCGGCTACCGGAATCTTTGCCTATCGAAAAGCGTCAGCCTTTCAGTGCAGAGTTTTTGTGGAAAAGTTACAAGATGGTATTTAAGTCCCCGCTATTTCATCTTAAAGCTGGCACGATTGCGTTTAATTTTGCAGGCCTTTTTTTGTATGTTTCCGCCGCGCCAGCGTTTATTACTCAGCATTTAAAGCTAGGGCCAGATCAATTTGGCTGGCAATTTATTCCCTCAGTCGCGGGCATATTTTTAGGTGCACTGGCGGCGAATCGTCTTGCAGGGAGAATTTCTGTTTGGAAGCAAGTCAATATTGGCTTTTGCTTCCTGATCGGAGCCTCTTTATTTAACGTGATTTACCACGCGATTTGGCCAGCTATGCTGCCTTGGTCAGTGATGCCCTTGTTTTTCTACTGTTTTGGTATGTCTCTGGTTGCTCCTGGCGCTACCTTGCTTGTCCTCGATTTGTTTCCTACAATCAGAGGGATAGTGGCCTCTTGCCAGTCTGCTGCTGTCACGATGCTCGGAGCAGTAGTGGCGGGTATGGTAGCGCCTGCACTGGATCATTCCAGCCTGACCTTGGCTATCGGGCAATTGGTATTTGCATCTCTGGGAATGATCTCTTGGTACTCGGGGCGTTTGTACTGGCGCAGTATGACAAATCAGAAGCAAAATGCATGGGAGACCGTGGGTTAAAAATATTTTGTTGATGAGACTTGAAATATGCACATGCCACCTTATTTACTTGGTGCTTTGCAGCATTTTGAAATTTTAACTATAATGCGAACCAAATCGAAGTTCAGCAGTCCAACGATTTAGCACGTTGTAATAAAAATACTTCGTGTGTTTTTTTGAGACAGCTCGTTGAATCTGGTTTGTTACGTGTTTTTGATTTCATCAAGTTGTCATTTTCCGCAGGTATAGTGACTTCTGTCATTGAGTTATTTTTAGGACTCAAGGCTGTTAAAGACCTGCAAATTTGTTTTTGTGCACTCGATTTGTTGTGTTGCAGCAAAGACTAAACTTACTATTTTCTGGATATTACCCTATGAAAAAATCATTACTCGCACTCGCTCTAATGGGTGCTTTCTCCGGTGCAGCATTTGCTCAATCTTCCGTTGTTATCTACGGTATTGCAGATGCTGGTTTCCAAAGTTTGGATAACGGCGCAGCAGCAGGTAAAACTTCTAAGATCCAAAGTGGTCAAGAAAGTAGTTCGCGTCTTGGCTTCAAGGGTACTGAAGATTTGGGCGGCGGTCTGAAAGCCAACTTCGTATTAGAGCAAGGCTTGAATCTGGATGATGGTTCATCCGGTCAAGGTAACCGCACTTTCGGTCGTCGTTCAACAGTTGGTCTGGCTGGTGACTTCGGTGCCGTTGATTTAGGTCGCGATAAAACGCCAACTTTCAAATTTTTCGACAACTTTGATCCGTACGCTTCAGGTTTCATCAACAGCGGTAACGGTTTGTCTTCCTTGTATTTCATCGGTGGTACTCCGACAGCATCTACAAGTAATTCTTCTGGTCGTATCAACAACGCAATTATTTACTACACACCAGGTAACCTAATCGGTTTCTATGGTGTTGGTGCTTATGGTTTCGGCGAAGTTGCTGGTAACAACAACATCGGTCGCTCTATGGGTCTGAATGCTGGTTACAAAGCAGCTGGTTTGGATGTTGGCTACTCATATGCTAAAGATACTTCACAAGCTACCGCTTTGACAGGTTCGGTAGTTGGTAAAGACGGTAACACTATCGCCGCTTCTTATGACTTCGGTATGGTCAAGCCAGTTGTGATTTTCCAAAAAGTTAAAGGCAATTCAGTAGGTACTATTCCTGCAGTTGATCAAAAAATCTTTACTATTGGCGCAACAGCACCGATCGATGCTTCAAGCAAAGTTATTGCTACTTACACTAAGATCAAGGATTCTTCTTTGAATTCTACAAATCTGGCTGTAGCGCAGACTGTAGGCGATGCTAAGCAGTTCTCTATCGGTTACCAATATGCTTTGTCTAAGCGTACTGATTTGTATGCTGCTTACGCAGGTACAACACAAGACGTTAATTCTCGCCAAGCTGGCGCAGCAGTTGCTGGTGCTGACGTAAAAGAACTGACATTTGGTATTCGTCACCTGTTCTAATCAAACTTAGGCTTAGGCCTGAATTGATTTAAAAGTAATTGATGGGGTAGTCAGAAATGACTACCCCATTGTCTTTGTTGTATTCTCGCGTTAACTCCATTTTTAATTTCCCAAGTATGTCTGACACCAAACCTGCTGACGTTACATCCAAACCACTTTTTTATGATCCGACTGAGCGCCGTATTCGTAGTTTTGTGACACGTGCCGGGCGCTTATCTGATGCGCAGGCGCGTGCTATTGCGACGCTGGGGCCACAATTTTTAGTCCCTTATCAAAAAACCATATTGGATGTAAATAGTCTTTTTGGTCGCGCGGCACCTACCATTTTTGAAATTGGTTTTGGTATGGGCGAAACGAGCGCCAAGATTTCTGCCGGCATGCCCGAGAAAAATTTTATCGGCGTTGAAGTGCATACGCCAGGTGTTGGTAGCTTGCTCAAGCTGACGGATGAACTGGGTTTGTTGAATCAGCGCATCATCCAACATGATGCATTCGAAGTTTTGACTAATATGATTGCGCCAAACTCTTTAGCAGGCGTCCATGTCTTTTTCCCGGATCCATGGCATAAAGCGCGTCACAATAAACGTCGTTTGATCCAAAGTCCTTTGGTCGCTTTACTAGCTTCGCGGATTGCTCCCGGTGGTTATTTGCATTGCGCGACGGATTGGGAAGAGTATGCAGTGCAAATGTTAGAAGTATTAGGCGCAGAGCCAACTTTACAGAATACGGCTGAAGGCTATGCTCCGCGTCCGGATTACCGTCCCGTGACTAAATTTGAAAATCGTGGCTTAAAATTGGGCCATGGTGTCTGGGATTTAGTATTCAGTAAAATATAAAAAGAGCGTTGCTCTCTGCTATGTTGAGTCAAAGTCTTGCTCTGCAAAAATATGGTGATACATAGAAATCGTAGTAAATCGTTATAATGATTTCATGCTAAAACAAAGAACTATCAAAACATCAGTCAAAACAATCGGCATAGGCGTGCATTCTGGCACCAAAGTCGATTTGATTTTGCGTCCGGCACCCGCTGATACGGGTATCATTTTTACCCGCATTGACCTTGACCCACCGGTTGTTTTCCACGCTACGGCACTCAATGTCGGCGACACCCGTATGGCATCGACCTTGTCGAATAATGGCGCTAAAGTTTCTACCGTTGAACACTTATTGTCGGCTTGTGCTGGTCTTGGTATAGACAACTTATACATTGATGTGAGTGCTGAAGAAATCCCTATAATGGATGGCTCTGCCTCTTCTTTCGTCTATTTATTACAGCAAGCAGGTATGCAGGAGCAGAATGCTGCGAAGAAATTTATTCGCGTTTTAAAGCCTGTTGAAATACGTGAAGGTAGCGGGAAAAGTGAAAAATGGGCACGCCTCGAACCATTTAACGGTTTCAAATTGCATTTTTTTATCGAATTTAATCACCCTGCGGTCGATGGCACAACCCAAACGGCAGAAGTCGATTTCGCCAAAGTGTCGTATGTGAAAGATGTTGCGAGGGCGCGTACTTTTGGTTTTATGCAAGATGTGGAAATGTTGCGTGGGATTGGTCTGGCGCGCGGCGGTTCTATGGAGAATGCCATTGTGATGGATGAATATCGTATCCTTAATGCGGATGGTTTGCGCTTTGATGACGAGTTTGTGCGCCACAAAATATTGGACGCCATTGGCGATCTTTATCTGATCGGCCATCCTTTTTTAGCGAGCTACACAGCGCATAAGTCAGGACATGGTTTGAATAATCAGCTGTTGCGGGCTTTATTAGCTCAGCCAGATGCGTATGAAGTTGTGACGTTTGATGAAATAGAATCCGCGCCAGATTCTTATGGTTTACAAGAGCAGCGGGAATGGGCTTTAACCTGATATCTTGACTATACTCCTGCCTTGTATAGTAAAAATATGCCGTATCGTCCAGTAATTCTCTGGACGATTAAAAATACCCCCCATTTTTATTGATTATGTTTCACTCTGATGCCGCTTCACCAGATTGTGTAAAGCGGCAATCAGACCCGCATTTCGCGGCGTATTTTCTAAGGTATTCTCAAGCACATTAAACGCATTCACTGCCTGGTTCGACAGGCTACATTGCTTGACGTAAGGTTTGGGCTCGACTTTTCTCTTGACTTGTACTTTGATACGGATTGCGTTAATCTGCCATCCCCGCTGTACTAAAGCGTCTTGTAGTTTGGGACATTGTTGTTTCAGCTTGGTGGCTAGCGCAGCGTTAGGCGCGGATAGAGTTAATTGCCCTTCCTCCAGTTGCAGCACATCACAGGCATTGAACATCGCGGGCAACAAGTTTCCACAGTCTTTTTGTAATTTGGCATTGCGCCTGATCGTAGGTAATAAAGGCGAAATTTGATCGTTGCTACGTAAAAAGTCAGCGGCACCCGTGGTTACTGGCAGTTTACGGCCGCGCTTGATGTTGAGTCTATAGGGAGGTGGTGAAGATGCTTGCATGGATGGAACCTTACCACAAACAACCAGATTTGATCGAGCTGCCTGCTCACGATTGCCCGAGTACTTGGCCGACACTGACATTGCTGCCGGATTCTCTGCTAAATATTAGTTTTATTTCTTCTCTTATTTGTTCTATTAGTCATGGAGTGAATTGATGCAAATCATCGTCATGCATTCACGCTTTACCCAAGCCAAATCCATCACCCTCAGTTCCCGACATATTATCGTAGCCGTTGTTGGCTTTTTATTGCTGACCATTTTGTGCTCCGCTTTGATGGCGGCATTGACGCTACGCCTCGCCAGCGGAGAAATACCGTTTTTAAGCAACTACGTCCCAGTCGCGCTGGCCAATGACCCCAATGCTAAAGACCGTTATGTGAAAGAAAACATTGCCGCGATGGCAGTCAAGTTAGGGGAAATGCAGGCGCAGTTAATACGTTTAGATGCCTTGGGCGAGCGAGTGCAAGGTCTGGCAGGCGTCAAGCCCGAAGAATTTAATTTCCGTGAAGTACCAGGCCGCGGTGGGCCAGAAAATTCCTCAGCTCCCGCAAAAGAACTGAATATGAGCGAATTCCAAGCCGCATTAGATGCGATGGGTAAAGATCTTGAGAATCGCTCTGATTACATGAATGTGGTGGAAACCAAGCTCATGGGTTTTAAAGTGCAGTCCAAGTTATTGCCGACCATTACACCAGTCAACGTCAGCTATAACGCGTCTGGCTTTGGCTGGCGGCTTGATCCGTTCTCTGGGCGCAGCGCTTTTCATGAAGGTATTGATTTTCCCGCGCCAACCGGCACGCCTATCGTTGCAGCGGCAGGCGGCGTGGTAATTGCGGCAGAATTTCATCCAGAATTTGGCAATATGATTGACATCGACCACGGTGGAGAAATCATTACCCGTTATGCCCATACGTCCAAAGTCTACGTAAAAGTAGGGGATATCGTAAAACGCGGTCAACATATTGCCGATATCGGTTCGACTGGACGTTCCACTGGTGCGCATTTGCATTTTGAGGTACATGTGAAAGGCATACCGCAAAATCCTCATAAATTCCTAAGTGCTGGTGCTAATCAAGCTAGCATGGCCGAGCTGGGTCAAAAATAAGTCTCGAATAAAGATATCCCAAGTGGCAATGCTGATTTTTTCGCCTCTAGCCGTAATCCAGCGAGTTTAATCATGTTGTTGTTTAAAAAGAGTCATTGGCTTGCAACCACTTTGTAAGCTAACAAGACAATTTCGTGCCATCTCCACTTGATATTGTTGTCTTTGTCTCCAATTCTTTCATCATGCTTGATTTTGTCATTGTGCAATTGTTAGTAAATGATGCGCGCATGGTAAAATCGAAAGTTAGTCTATTGTTGTTGCTGTTGTAAATTTGTAGCGCTAGTGTTAACGATGTACGGGCGCCGTCAGCAATTTTTTCAGAATTCACTCATCCATTCATAGCATGTCATTCCTGACCAAAATATTCGGTAGCCGCAATCAGCGCCTTCTGAAGCAATACCAAAAAACCGTGCTTGATATCAACGCACTGGAACCTACGCTGGAAGCCTTGTCGGATGAGGCATTAAAAGCCAAGACGGAGGAGTTTAAAACCCGCGTCGCTAATGGTGAAACACTGGATGCAATCCTTCCAGAAGCGTTTGCCGTTTGTCGTGAGGCAAGTAAGCGTGTTTTAAAAATGCGTCATTTTGATGTGCAGATGATAGGCGGTATGGTGCTGCATTACGGAAAAATTGCAGAGATGGGCACCGGAGAAGGTAAAACTTTGATGGCGACCTTGCCAACTTACCTGAATGCCTTGTCTGGCAAGGGTGTGCACGTGGTAACCGTCAATGATTATTTGGCGCAGCGTGATGCCGAGTGGATGGGCAAATTGTACGGCTGGTTGGGTTTGACTACCGGTGTTAACTTATCGCAACTCGATCATGACGATAAGCAAGTTGCTTACACATCCGATATCACTTACGGTACCAACAACGAGTTTGGCTTTGACTACCTGCGCGACAATATGGTGTATGAAGCCAAAGACCGTGTACAACGTGGTCTGAACTTTGCCGTCGTTGATGAAGTCGATTCCATTCTGATCGATGAAGCGCGCACTCCACTGATTATCTCTGGTCAGGCTGAAAATCATACAGAGCTGTACTACAAAATTAACGAAGTCCCTAAGCTGCTGACGTTGCAAATCGGTGAAGAAAAACATGATGGCACCGGCAATGTTGAAGTTCCTGGTGACTACACCAAAGATGAAAAAACACATCAGGTATTGCTGACCGAAGCTGGTCACGATCAAGCTGAACATATTCTGACCCAGATGGGTTTGTTGCCAGAAGGCGCATCCCTGTACGACGCTGCCAACATCACTTTAATTCATCATCTGTACGCTGCTTTGCGTGCGCATGCGTTGTATTTCCGCGATCAGCACTATGTCGTACAAGATAATGAAATCGTTATCGTCGATGAATTTACTGGTCGTATGATGACAGGACGTCGCTGGTCTGATGGCTTGCATCAAGCTGTTGAGGCCAAAGAAGGTGTGAAGATTCAAAATGAGAATCAAACGCTGGCATCAATCACGTTCCAAAACTACTTCCGTATGTATAACCGACTGTCCGGTATGACTGGTACAGCCGATACAGAAGCGTATGAATTCCAGGAAATCTACGGACTGGAAACAGTCGTGATTCCGCCAAACCGTCCATCCCAACGTAAAGATCGTCAGGATCAGGTTTACAAGTCAGCCCAAGAAAAATACGGCGCGATGCTGGTGGATATTCAAGATTGTTACGAGCGCGGTCAGCCGGTCTTGGTTGGTACGACATCGATTGAAAATTCTGAACTCTTGTCCGGCATTCTTGAAAAAGCCAAGTTGCCACATAATGTGTTGAACGCCAAGCAGCATGCGCGTGAGGCAGAAATTATTGCCCAGGCAGGTCGTCCAAAAGGCATCACCATCGCCACCAACATGGCCGGCCGTGGTACGGATATCGTCCTCGGCGGTAACGTCGCCAAGCAAGTGCAGCTGATCGAAGCAGACGACAAACTGTCTGACGCGCAAAAGCAGCAAAAATCTCAGCAACTGCGTGATGAGTGGCAGTCTTTACACGAGCATGTTGTCAATGCCGGTGGTTTGCATATCGTCGGTACCGAACGTCACGAATCACGTCGCGTAGATAATCAATTGCGCGGCCGTTCTGGTCGCCAGGGCGATCCTGGATCCTCCCGTTTCTATTTGTCTCTGGATGATCCGCTCTTGCGCATTTTTGCAGGTGATCGCGTACGCGCCATCATGGACAGACTCAAAATGCCGGAAGGCGAACCGATTGAAGCTGGTATCGTTTCCCGTTCGATTGAATCTGCTCAGCGCAAAGTAGAAGCGCGTAACTTTGACGTGCGTAAGCAATTGCTTGAGTACGATGACGTCGCCAATGATCAGCGCAAAGTGATTTACCAGCAGCGTAATGATTTGCTGGAAGCACAAGACATGTCCGAACTGATTTCTTCTTTGCGTGCGGGTATGTTCGCCGACGTGGTGCGCACTTATGTGCCAGCAGAATCGGTGGAAGAGCAATGGGATATTCCAGCATTGCAAGCAACGCTGGCAAGCGAATGGGCGCTGGATTTGCCTTTAGACAAAATGCTGGAAAATGAGCAAAGTCTGAATGATGAAGACATTTTAGAGCGCGTACAAAAAGCAGCGGATGAAGCTTACGAGGCAAAAGTAGCCTTGGTCGGTAAAGATTCTTTTGCTGGATTTGAGCGTAGCGTGATGTTGCAGAGTATCGACAGTCATTGGCGCGAACATCTGGCAGCGCTCGATCATTTGCGCCAAGGTATTCATTTACGCGGTTATGCGCAGAAAAATCCTAAGCAAGAATACAAGCGCGAAGCGTTTGAATTATTTGGACAGATGCTGGATTTGATCAAAAATGAAGTCGTCAAAACGGTTTCGACAGTGCGTATCCAATCACGTGAAGAAATCGAAGCTGCTGAAGAAAAAATGACACAATCACAAGTTGAGAATGTTCATTTTCAACACGCAGATTTTGATGCAAATGCGACCCCGGAAGAAATGTTGGCACCGACCGCTTTGGCTGAAAACAATGATCAGACCCAAATGGAATATGCTCTCAAGGTTGGTCGTAATGATCCTTGTCCTTGCGGTAGTGGCAAGAAATATAAGCAGTGTCACGGTAAGCTGGCTTAATTTGATTATTTAGGTTGATGATTTAGCTTGTTTGCACTGATGCAATAGAAGCATGTGGCACAAAATAAAAAAGGCGGAGATTTCCGCCTTTTTTATTGCCTGCTACTTTTTCAGAATTTTTAACTGAGTTCTTAGTAGATACGATTCTATACATTCAAAAATCAGTAAATTATATACTCCCTATTAGTATAATTAATTGTCCATATATTTATTGGTCATTAAGGTAATTTTATGAAAATGTTGGGGGAGTATATTTAAATTCCATCGTCGAAAATATTGTAAAAAGAAATATTTTTCCGTGTTGCAACGTAAATTTTAAAAATACGACCCCTGCGTACGCTTGTTTTAATGTTGTTTGTCAGAATTTGTATACACTCAAGCCTGTTGCATTCAATTGCTGTATTTAAAATAATCATTTGCCTATGCCACATAATATTTCCCTCATCACAACGATTGCCTCCGCCTTTGGATTGGCGTTGCTAATCGGCTTTATTGCTGTCCGTCTCAAACTGCCCGCATTAGTGGGTTATCTGATTGCCGGTATTTTGATAGGTCCTGCCACGCCCGGCTTTGTGGCCGACGTTAATCTGGCAGGGCAACTGGCAGAAATTGGTGTGATGTTGCTAATGTTTGGCGTTGGCTTGCACTTCTCGTTAGAAGATTTATTGTCGGTAAAGCGAATCGCCTTGCCCGGCGCGATCGTACAAATTGTTGTTGCTACTGCGATGGGGGCAGGCGTGGCGTATTGGTGGGGCTGGGACTTGGGGGCGGGGATCGTATTTGGCCTGGCATTGTCGGTTGCCAGCACGGTAGTGTTATTACGTGCGCTGGAAAGTCGTAATGAGCTGGATTCAGAAAATGGCCGAATTGCAGTCGGCTGGCTGGTGGTAGAAGATTTAGTGATGGTGTTAGTGCTGGTCTTATTGCCGCCGCTGGCTGGTTTGCTCGGTGCAGAAGGCGCTAATCATGTTGCTGTACCAGCGCCACATCACAGTCTGGGAGTGACGATCTTAATCACGCTGGCGCAGGTGGTAGCCTTTATCGCGTTTATGCTGATTGTGGGACGACGACTCTTCCCTTGGATATTGGCACAAGTAGAACGGACTGGTTCGCAAGAACTGTTCACCCTGTGCGTGGTAGTCGCCGCAATCGGAATTGCTTATGGGTCGGCAATGTTGTTTGGCGTATCGTTCGCACTCGGCGCTTTTTTTGCCGGGATGGTGCTGCGCGAATCCGAACTGAGTCTGAGAGCTGCCCAAGAAACCTTACCCTAGCGTGATGCCTTTGCCGTGCTGTTTTTTGTCTCAGTCGGGATGCTGTTTGATCCACGTATTTTGCTCGCCCAGCCTTGGCAAGTATTAACAGTAGTGCTGATTATTATTTTTGGAAAATCAGTTGCCGCTTTCTTGTTAGTACTGGCATTCCGCTACCCGCTCAATACGGCACTGACAGTCTCTGCCAGTCTGGCACAGATTGGTGAGTTTTCATTTATCCTTGCGGGCTTGGGAGTCTCGCTAGGATTGTTGTCAATGGAAGGGCAAAACCTGATCTTGGCTGGAGCGATTATTTCGATTGCGCTCAACTCCTTGGTATTTAAAGGCTTGGACTTATTTAAACACAGCAAGGCAATCAAACCATGAATTAAATGGATACAAAACTCAGCAAATAATGTTGTAAATAATGACTACGCCACAAGTCAACACTACAAGTCAATACACCTAATCAATGACGCATTTTTTTGCTCACTCCAACGCTCGCAGCCATGGATTTTATGGTTGGGTATTATCGTTGGCGTTACCGTTGGCCTTATTGCTGGCCTTACTGCTGATATTTATTTCGTTGCAGTTATTGATGTGCAGTTCAGCACAGGCTGAGGAAGTTTCAAAAGCAGTTGCGCGACCTGATTGTAATCGCCCATTTACTCTTGCGCTGCATGATCACGGCTTGCTGTACTCGGCAAAAACAGGCGAAGGAATTGATAAAGATATTGCGGACGAAATGAGCCGGCGTAGCGGTTGCAAAGTCATTGTCAGCGTGTTGCCACGTGCACGTATCTGGTAATTGATTGAGTCCGGTGCGTTAGATTTTAGTTTGTCCGGCATTAGTAACGCTGAGCGCGACCGCTTTGCCAGTTTTGCCTGGTATTTTTCGAACAAATATTATTTACTGGTGCGCAAAGAACTCAATATCCAGCAACTGAAAGATTTTGAAAATAATCCTGATCTGCAACTGGGTGTGATCCGTTCTTTTCGATACAGTCCTAACGCGAATCGTTTATTGGATAAATTACACGCAGAGCAAAGAGTCCGCTATGCATCGGATTTAGATCCTTTGTATCAGATACTGGAAGCCAACCGGATTCAGGCAATGATCATTGAGCCTTTTGATTATTCTCAGGTCGCAAATACAGCGATACGTGATCACACGATCGTGATTGATATGGACGATTCTTCAGTGCCGCATGGGTTGATTATGTCCAAGCGATCTTTGTCTGCCAAAGAACAAGAAAAATGGCGTGCCTTGATAAAAGGCATGCGCGATGACGGCAAAGTCCTCATCATTTTTGAGAAATATTTTCAGCCAGAACTGGCTAAAGCGATGGTCAATTTTTAAATATAATGAACCGGATGAACCATCAAACCAGTCACTATCTAAATCATCAACTGAGTCGTCACTTTAGCCGCCAGTTAGTGGTTTTGCTCATTCTGAGCATGTCTTTAGGACTCAGCTATTTACTCTGGAAACATGAGAAAAATAATGCCTTGCTAGAGGTTCGCGCCACATTAGATTTTAATGTCCGCGACATTTCTGGCCGAATACAACAGCGTATGGCCTCGTCCGAGCAAGTGTTGCGTGGTGCGCAAGGTGTGTTTACGATTTCAGAATCGGTACAACGTAAAGACTTTGCCAATTACATCAATATGCTGCAGCTCGGTGCTGATCATGCCGGGATGGAAGGTGTCGGTATTATTTTATCGGTTGCCAGTGATAGCTTTGAGCAGCACATTGCCGTTATGCGGCAACAAACATCCGGCGAGTATCAAATTTATCCACTACCCAATCCGGCAATCACATTTGCTGCGCCCATCATTCAGTTAGAACCTGCAATAGGTCGCAACCGCAAGATGCTAGGCTTTGATACCTATTCAGACCCCGTGCAAAAAGTGGCGATGGAGCGCGCACGTGATTCTGGTGCGATTGCCGTCACAGCGATGCTTAAGTTGCCGGCAGCAGACAATGTGCCCGCACAGAATGGCTTCTATATTTATCTGCCGATTTATAAAGATGGCAGCCCGCACGACACGCAAGAGACACGGCGCGCTAATTTATTGGGCTGGGTGTTTGCCCCTTTTCGTGTTGCCGAAGTCATGGCTAGTTTGTATGGCGAAAATCCGCGTGCGACTGATATTTGTATTTACGATGGGGTTGAGCCGACTGCCGCCAATTTGATGTATGACTCTGCCACTCTGCGTCGTGATGCCAGCGTAACTAAGCCAGCACGACTAGATCTGAACAAGGTGATTAAGCCCCAGCTGCTACAAGCGACTGAGTATGTCAGCAACGGTGGTCGCTCCTGGACGATTGTGATGACCAGCTCATCGGGTGTGGAAAAAGCGATTGGTAACGATAAATCGACCTTGATCGCAGCCAGCGGTATTTTGCTTAGTGTGTTGTTGTCCGTGCTGGCCTGGGTGTTGTTGTCCGGGCGTGAACGGGCGTTGACACTAGCGCGAGAAATGACCAAAGAACTGCGCGAAAGCGAAGCACGTTTCCGGTATCTGGCGCAGTACGATGAGCTGTCTGGTTTGCCAAATCGTGCGATGTTCAAGGATCGTCTGAGGCATGCGATTGTGCAGGCAAAACGTGATAAAAGTTTGCTAGCACTGATGTATCTGGATCTAGATAAATTTAAACCCATCAATGACAATCTCGGCCATCATGTCGGTGACATGTTATTGCGTGCGGTAGCAGAGAGAATGCAGCAATGTGTACGCGAGTCAGACACCGTTGCCAGAATGGGCGGTGACGAGTTTATGATTCTGTTACCTGTGATTGAGCTAGAGCAGGACGCCTTACTCGTTGCAGAAAAAATCCGTGCCGCTATCAGCGAACCATTTGAAGTCTCGGGCGGCCACATCTTGCAAGTCTCTTGCAGCATCGGCATCGCACTGTATCCGCAACATGGCAATGATGAAATTGAGTTGTCGAAGAATGCTGACAATGCAATGTACCGTGCCAAGGAATTAGGGCGTGATCGGGTTAAAGTTTTTGACCCAGCTTGACACGTCTTTGCTAGTTGGTATTCCCCAAAGCGATTCGCAAACGTTGTACTAATTCCAGCAAGCGCGGTCTGACTTCGTTCAGCAAAAAATCGGGCGATAAGCTAAACGCCGGGCCGCCACAATTGACCGACACAGGCGCCATGCCATTGCCGAGATAAAACGCTACCGCAATCGCGTTCACATCTTTTTGCCAGCTACCAAAGGAGGTGCAACAAGTGAGTTGGTCGTACTCGTCCAGCGATTGTTGTATGCCTTCTTGCACCGCAGACCATTGCACCTCGTCGGCCTGGCGTATCAATTCTAAAATCTCATGTCGCTCGTCGGCCTTGACTGCGGCCAGATATGCCCGCCCCATTGCGGTACTTGCGAGTGGAATCCGAGAGCCTATATCCAGACTCAAGGTCAGTGCAGTCTGGCTGCGGCAATTTTCTACATAAATCATGCTGAGTCGGTCGCGCATGCCCAGCGACACCATGCCTTGCGAAAAATCTGCCAGCTCCTGCATCAGTGGTCGCGCCAGTTGCCGCACGTCTAGCCGCGCCAGCATCGCGCTGCCCAGCGCCAGTGTGGCAGAACCCAAACGGTATTTGCCCATGCTTGGGACGTAATCCAGATGCCCGGTTTTGGTCAGTGTGTAAGTCAGGCGCGACACCGTCGATTTAGGTAGCTTGCAGCGTTCTGCCAACTCCAGATTCCCTAACGCCTTATCCCCGGATCGAAAGCAGGCCAGTAGCTCCAGTCCACGTGCTAAAGCGGTGACAAAATGACGATCTTCTTTGGCTTGGGTGCTTGCCGCACTGGGGGATTTTTGGTCTGGCTTGATCAGATTTTGCATGCGTCTTGACAGGTGATGTGGGAGGAAATACAGTGAATTATATTTGCAGAACTTAATTCTGCATAGCGGAATTGTCGTTGTTGATAGATGTAAATAAGACAAAGTGATTAGATCGAATTGATCAGACAGAGTTGATGAGGCCAAGCGATCAGGCTACGCGATCAAACCAAATAACAGGATTCTTATGAATGAAAACAAACAAGCCGCTGGCGCACCCAGTACGCGCCCCGCGTTTAATTCCGGTGATCTGATTGTCGGCGTCATCGGCTGTGGAGTGATGGGGCGAGGCATTGCGCAAATCGCTGCGCTCGCTGGCACACAAGTCAAACTGGTGGATAGTCGCGCTGGTGCATCTCAGGCCGCACGTCAAGAGTTGATCGTCACTTTTAGCAAGCTGGTAGAAAAAGGTCGTCTGACGCAAGCCGCCGCCGATGCAGCCGAGCAGTGTTTGCACGCCTGCAATCAGTTGCCCGATCTTGCTGATGCGCACATGATAGTTGAAGCGATTGTGGAAGATTTGATGGCGAAGAAAACGCTCTTCCACCAACTTGAATCCATCATCAGCCCGACTGCCATTCTGGCAACCAACACATCCTCCTTATCGGTAACGGCCATCGCTGCGGGTTTGCAGTTTCCGCAACGGGTTGCTGGCTTCCATTTCTTTAATCCGGTACCGCTGATGAAGATCGTCGAAGCCATTGGTGGCTTTTTGACCGATCCAACTATCGTCGACTATCTGATCGCTCTCGGCACACATTGGGGACATGCCACAGTACGCGCCAAAGATACGCCGGGCTTTATCGTCAATCATGCAGGTCGTGGTTATGGCACGGAAGGTCTGCGGATTTTGGCGGAAAATACGACGGATATTCCGACGCTGGATCAAATTTTGCGGGACTGTGCGGGCTTCAAATTAGGCCCGTGTGAACTGATGGATTTGACCGGGCTGGACGTCTCACATCCGGTGATGGAATCAATTTATCAGCAATATTATGAAGAGCCACGATTCCGGCCGCAAGGCTTGACGCGTCAGATGTTGACTGCTGGTGTGATCGGTAAAAAAGTCGGGCAGGGCTTCTATCAATACGATAATGCCGGTAAAAAAATCAGTGTAGATAGCGCAAAGCAATCAAGCCTTTTGCCATCATCGATCTGGATTAGTCCGGCAGATAAAGCGACCAGCGCAGAAGTACGCACGCTGATCACCCAACTGGCGATACAAGTAGGCGTAGCGATAGAAAATGAAGATAGCCCCAGCGCCACTGCCTTATGCATCGTCACACCGCTGGGCGAAGATGCTAGTACTTGTTGTGCTAATCAAGCGCTGGACGCCAGTCGCACCGTGGCAATAGAAAGTTTGTTCGACTTAAGCAAGCGCCGCGTCGTCATGACAACGCCAGCGACCACAGCCGCTTACCGCGCCATGGCATGTGGTTTACTCACCGCAGATGGTGCTGCTGTCAGCGTGATCCACGACAGCGCTGGCCTGGTCGCGCAACGCGTGGTAGCACACATCATCAACATCGCCAGCGATATTGCGCAACAGGCCATCGCCAGCCCGGCAGATATTGATCGTGCCGTCAAATTAGGTTTGGGTTATCCACATGGTCCGCTGGCTTGGGGTGATGTAGTCGGTGTCAAGACCGTGTTGACGATACTCGACAATTTGCTCAAACAGACAGGCGATCCGCGTTACCGCGCCAGCCCTTGGCTGAAACGCAGGGCGCTATTGGGACTGTCTTTGCATCATGAGGAGGCTTGAGTTTGTTAGTGTTTAGCGCAATCCAAGTGGGTGTAAATGGCGAGTGCAGTATTGAGCGGATGCCAGATGACAAGCCTAATTAATCAATGTTAATACATATACTCCCATTAAAATTTTCTAAATATGGTCGATTGTCCAGACTTTATATGGACAATTAAAATATACCCAGTCAGAGTATATAAATAACACTAAGAGCGAGACAACGATGAATCTCCATTTCACCCCAGAAGAACAGGCATTCCGGCATGAGGTAAAACAGTTTATTGCTGCTTCCTTACCGGCTGATATTCAACACAAAGTTAACAACGGCCTCATCTTGGAGCGCGACGATTATGTGCGCTGGCAGCAGGCTTTGCATGCACATGGCTGGGGTGGATCATCCTGGGCAAAAGAGTTTGGTGGCACTGGCTGGTCGGCGGTGCAAAAGTATATTTTTGAAGAAGAATGTGCCGCCGCCGGTGCGCCACGCATCGTGCCCTTTGGTGTGAAAATGGTTGCGCCGGTGATCATGGCGTTTGGTTCGTCCGCACAGCAACAGCGGTTTTTACCGAGCATTTTGTCCGGTGAGGAATGGTGGTGTCAGGGTTATTCCGAACCAGGCTCAGGTTCGGATCTGGCTTCAGTCAAAACATCGGCACAACGGGAGGGCGATCACTACCTTGTCAATGGCCAAAAGACCTGGACTACCCAAGCCCAATATGCCGACTGGATATTTTGTCTGGTGCGCACTGATCACGAAGTCAAACCACAGCGTGGCATTTCATTTTTGCTGATCGACATGAAGTCTCCCGGCATTACCGTACGTCCTATCATCACCATGGACGGCGCGCATGAGGTCAACGAAGTCTGGTTCGACAATGTGAAGGTACCGGTCGAAAATCTGGTCGGGGAAGAAAATGCTGGCTGGACTTATGCCAAATTTTTGCTGGGGCATGAGCGCACCAACATCGCTGGTATCGGCATCGCCAAGCGTGAGTTGGCGCGGCTTAAACGTATCGCCAGCCAAGAGACAAAAAACGGAAAACCATTGATTCAGGACCCGCATTTTTCTCTCCGTATCGCGCAAATCCAAATCGACTTAAGCGCATTAGAAATCACTAACCTGCGCGTATTGTCGGCAGAAGAACAACGCCGCACACCGGGACCGGAAGCTTCTATTCTAAAAATTAAAGGGACAGAAATCCAGCAAGCGATTACCGAGCTGATGACCCAGGCGGTAGGTACTTATGCCTTGCCATTACGCCGCGAGGCAATGGCGGCTGGTTATGACGGCGAACACGCCGGACCAGCTTATGCCAGCTCACTCGCCGCTAATTATCTGAATATGCGCAAGTTATCGATCTACGGTGGCTCTAACGAGATTCAGAAAAATATTATTGCGCAGATGATCTTGGGTTTGTAAGACATTGATCTGCCCAAAAGAATTTGACCGCTGAGGTTTTAGCAAGTTTGGTTAATCGCAATAGATAAAAAGAATTTTTTGTCGGCGATGGACGCTTCGGCTGAACTCGGCGCTGTAACAAAAAGCAAAATCATCAGGAGTAAAAAATGGATTTCACTTTTACCGAAGAACAAATTATGTTGCAAGAAGCAACGCGTCGTTTTATCGCAAACGAAGCTAGTTTTGATATCCGTCGTAAGACTTTAGAAAAGCAGAGTCACGGCTTCAATCCCGCGATCTGGCAAGGCTTTGCTGATCTCGGTTTATTAGCCTTACACATGCCAGAAGCCGAAGGTGGCCTGGATGGCACGGCAACAGACACCTTGCTTGTCATGTCCGCAATGGGCGAGGGATTAGTGCTGGAACCTTATCTCGCCAGCGCCGTCTTGGCTAGCAAAGCGATCGCCACTATGGGCAATGCCCAGCAGCGTGCCGACTACCTGCCGCAACTCGCCAGCGGCGCGATCACAGCCGTGCTGGCACATGATGAGGTCAGCACACGTTTCGATCGCTTCAACGTCCAGACCAAGGCCACGCCAGTTGATGGCGGCTACCTATTGAGCGGTCATAAAAGCGTTGTGCCTCACGGCGGGGCTGCTGATATTTTATTGGTCACAGCACGTTTGCCCGATGACAAATTAGCCGCCTTCATCCTCCCCAAGGCCGCAACCGGTTTGCGCGTGTTGTCGTATGCCACCGTGGATGGCGTCGCTGCCGCCGAGCTAGAATTTGATCAAGTCAGCGTTAAAACCTCGGCGATATTAGCAGCGGCCAACGATACAGAAGTCGCCATCGGCAACCTGCTCGATATTGGCCTCGCGGCGGTTTGTGCAGAAGCCATCGGCGTCCTGGACAAGCTGCTCGCAGCCACCATCGACTATGCCAAAAACCGCAAGCAATTTGGTGTCGTCATCGGTAAATTCCAAGCGCTGCAACATAAAATGGCCGACATGGTGCTACACATAGAACAAGCCCGTTCGATGGCGTATCTTGCAGCAGTTAGTTGCGAAGAACCGGATTTAAAAAGCCGCAGCATAGCGCTGTCCTCAGCCAAAGTCGTGATCGGACAAGCCTGCCGTTTTGTCGGCCAGCAAGCGGTGCAACTACACGGTGGTATGGGAGTGACAGATGAACTCAATGTCAGTCATTACTTCAAGCGGCTGATGGCGATTGAGTTGCAGTTTGGGAGTACTGATCATCATTTGGAAATGGTGGCTGGGAGTTTGACGGAGAGTTCGGCCTAAGCTATGGCAGCGATGAACAGTTACTATTCTGCGGCAGGAAAAATCTATAATCTCAAGAAGTGGCACTGACAAGAGATTTGATATTGACATCCTCCGCAATGTATTCTGCGCTCAGCTCATACTTAACACATGGTACGTGCATCGTCTGCCTCAGTAACTGTAGATAGATTGATGCTAAAAATCAGGTGTTTCTCAAATATCTCACCTTCAATCCGCACTTTATGAAGCAAATTTTTCTGGCTATTATTTTTCTTACCGTCTGCCTTTCATCCTATGCTTTCAATGTAAGTGTGATTGAGAGGCAAGCGATTCTGGATGCGGCTCGACCAGTTGCCTCTACCAAGGCGGGTCAGTCAGTACGACTCAAAGTAAATAAATTGAATGTTGATCAAGCTTGGGCAGTTTTGGTCGGCAATATCGTTTCCGCCAACGGCAAAGGCATCGACTGGGATTTGACGGGCGGTGAATGCAACCCCAGTTTGGACAAAATGTTATGGATTGTTCTGCACAAAACGCACCAGCAATGGAAGGTGAAGCATATTGAGATCTGCGCAGATGAACCGCCTTATTGGACCATGGAGCAATACGGTGGCTTAGTCTGGCCGTGCGGCGTTTATGCTGGGCTGGAGGATGGTAGTGGGGAGACATTGGATGTTCAATGCCGGAAACAACACAAGCTCAATCCTCATATAGACAAGTAATTCAGTTGATTTTTAACCGCACATTTGCTTCTAAACGATTCTTTATTTACCGCTTCTGTCCCAACAAAATACCCTACAATAACGGCTCGATCTCATTGCTAGGAAACCTCATGGCCGTTAATTCTCCCATCCCTGTCGCCGCCGATTTAAAACCTGTTGCGGGTATCCAGCTTGGCTATGCCGAGGCAGGTATTAAAAAATCGAATCGTAAAGACATTGTGGTGATGGCACTGGCACCTTCTGCCACCGTCTCTGGCGTGTTTACGACAAATCGTTTTTGTGCTGCGCCGGTCCAGGTATGTAAGGCGCATCTGGAAGGTCTGCACATCACCGCCGGTCCCATCCGTGCGTTGGTGGTAAATACGGGTAATGCCAATGCCGGGACGGGTGATGCTGGTCTGGCTGCGGCTAATGCCACTTGTGCCGCGCTGGCGGAGTTGATGCAGTGCGAGGCATCGCAGATTTTGCCGTTTTCAACGGGGGTGATTCTGGAGCCGTTGCCGGTAGATAGATTAATAGCAGGCTTGCCGCAAGCGCTTGCTAATCTAAAAGAAGATAACTGGTTTCTGGCCGCAGAAGCGATCATGACGACCGACACTCAGCCAAAAGCTGCGTCCGCCACGGTGGTGATTAATGGCCAGACTGTGACCATGACGGGCATCAGTAAAGGTGCTGGCATGATTAAGCCGAATATGGCGACAATGCTGGGTTACCTGGCGCTGGATGCGAAGGTCGCGCAACCTGCGCTGGATCATCTGGTGAAACAGGCAGCGGACAAATCATTTAATTGCATCACGATTGATGGCGACACCTCGACCAATGATTCTTTTATGCTGATCGCTACTGGTGCTGCCGACGTAGAAGTCACAGAGATCGATTCTCCAGAATATAAATTGTTGGCGGATGCGGTGATCGCCTTGTCGCAAAAACTGGCGCACATGATCATTCGGGACGGTGAGGGTGCAACTAAGTTTATGACGATCGCGGTAGAGGAAGGTCGTGATGTAGAAGAGTGCCGCAAGATTGCCTATTCGATCGCGCATTCTCCTTTGGTCAAAACAGCATTCTTCGCATCGGACCCAAACCTTGGCCGCATTCTGGCTGCGATTGGTTATGCTGGTGTGCTGGATTTAGATGTCAGCAAACTCAATTTGTATCTGGATGATGTCTGGGTCGCCAAAAACGGCGGGCGTAATCCTGATTATCGTGAGGAAGACGGTAAGCGCGTGATGCAGCAAAGCGAGATCACGATTCGCGTCAAACTGGCGCGCGGTGCGGCAGAGGCTACCGTCTGGACTTGCGATTTGTCGCACGATTATGTATCGATTAATGCTGACTATCGTTCTTAAACCGAGTTTTTAATCTGTGCTCTTAATCTTTTCTTAGGCTTGGTTCTGAAGCTTGGCGCTGAGCTGGACCAAAATTCTCAATAAGTTAGGACTTGCGCAAAAATGCCCCAGCTGCGTTGCAGCGACTAGCCTTATTAGTACTGTATTCGTCGCTACGCCTTGCTGGGGCATTTTTGCGTAAGTCCTATAAATTTCTACCTAAAACTCGCCGGACTGTATGACTCAATTAGATCAATTTTTAATCCGTGCCGAGCAGGTATTAAACCGTTTAGAAACACTATTGCCACCTGTAATGCCTGTGCCGGATTTTTCCTTGGCGACGGCATTTCGCTGGCGTAAGCGTGGCAGCGGCAGTAGCGGAGCCTATTTGCAAGCGGTGCGTCATGCGTCTCATATTGCCTTAAGTGATCTGCATAACATCGCTAACCAGAAGCAGCAGATAGAGCAAAATACTTTGCAATTCGTGAATGGCAAACCTGCCAATAATGTATTGCTGACGGGCGCGCGTGGCACGGGTAAGTCGTCTTTAATCAAAGCTTGCCTGAACCAATTTGCAGATCAGGGTTTGCGTTTGATTGAAGTGGATAAATCGGATCTGGCTGATTTGCCGGATATTGTCGATCTGGTGGCCGAACGCCCGGAGCGCTTTATCATTTTTTGCGATGACCTTTCGTTTGAAGATGGTGAAGCAGGTTACAAGGCATTGAAGGTTGCACTCGATGGCAGCATCGCGACACAGTCTGATAATGTGCTGATCTATGCGACCTCAAATCGGCGCCATTTGTTGCCGGAGAAGATGTCGGATAACGCTAGTTATACCCATACTGATGATGGTGATCTGCATCCCGGTGAGACTGTGGAGGAGAAAATTTCTTTGTCCGAGCGCTTTGGCCTGTGGGTGTCGTTTTATCCGTTTAAGCAAGATGATTACCTCAACATCGTGGCGCATTGGCTGGGCAGCATGGGTTGTAACGCCGAGCAAATTACCGCAGCACGCGGTGATGCTTTGCGCTGGGCTTTGCAACGGGGATCGCGCTCGGGCCGTGTCGCCTGGCAATTTGCCCGTGATTACGCAGGCAAGTTAGCGTAATTCTTTTGGTATGTATTTATATACTGGGGTAGAGTACAAGTGTTCTATTGCCTATTGTCCAAATAATACCTGGACAATTAAAAATACTCCCCTTATTTCTTTAATTTAATTAGGGCTTATGCAAAACCGCCCCAGCTGCGTTGCAGCGACTAGCCGTACTAAAGTATTGTCGCCGCTACGCCTGGCTGGGACAATTTTGCGTAAGTCCTGCTGATATTGGCTCATTTATGACAAAACCCCCGATTGATGTTGCTGTTGGTATTTTGATGAAACCCAATGGTGACGTCTTGCTCGGACAGCGTCCGGCTGGCAAGCCATATGAAGGTTACTGGGAGTTCCCAGGCGGTAAAGTTGAAGTGGGCGAAGATATTCTGGCGGCACTGAAGCGCGAGTTTGTCGAGGAATTGGGTGTGCATATCCAGACGGCTGAGCCTTGGTGCGGCGTAGAGCATATTTATCCGCATGCTCATGTCCGACTACATTTTTATATTAGCCGCAACTGGCAAGGCGAGCCACAAAGTCTGGAAGATCAGGCATTTGCCTGGCAGGGCAGCGTGGCTGTGTCCCCATTATTGCCAGCAACGATCCCGCTGCTAGAATGGTTAGATGTTTTGCGGGCAGAGTTGGTAGTCCGCCAAGCCTGATCAAGCTTAGTTTGTAGGGCGGATACAAAACTGTCACCATTACGTAAGCCTTAATCGGTCATATTTATCTGAATATGAATCTGAGCGCGTTTCTGTTGTGGTGAACTATGGATTTACACCGTTTTGCCTGTGTGTATTTCACTACAGTGAGTAATTCCACGTATTGTTTCTTATTGCCAATACTGAAATCATCCAAATTCAAATCGATTTTTTGAAGGTTTTCTCGTCTTTTCTATTGTGTCGTATTAGAATTGATACACTGTATTTAAATCAATACGGCAGTTGGATTGCAACATGCACTAGAAGAAAATCTCTAAATTTGTTCTAATCCCTATTAGCTGTATTGAAAATGATACACGTCGTTTTGGGTGATTCAGATTAAAATTTTCTAAGTCCATGAATTGATTCAATAAAATATTGTGGCACGGCGATTGCTAAGAAGAATCCCATGTGATGATCACAACGGAGATGCGCAGATGCAGCTAATAGCAGAACAGTCAGCGGAATATTCAGTAAAACATTCTGGAGCAGCTGGACGTGCCGGCGCCGTGCTGACAATCAATCTGCAAGCTCTGCGCTATAACTTTCGTTTTCTGCAAAACAAACTAGGCCAGGCTCGATGTGGCGCAGCCGTTAAAGCAGATGCCTATGGTCTGGGCGCTGTAAGAGTCGCCTTAGCCTTGCAAGAAGAAGGCTGCCGCGATTTTTTTGTGGCACATCTTGATGAGGCAATTGCACTCCGTCCCCACTTGTTAAAAGACAGCATGTTGTATGTCATGCACGGGGCGCCAGTCGGATATGAGGCTGAATTTTTAGAACACGCCTGTACACCCGTTTTAAATAGTTTGGAGCAAATCGCCGCATGGCATCGCCTTGCTCAGGCCAAACAAACCTCCTTGCCTGCATTTATTCAAATCGATACAGGTATGTCGCGCATGGGCTTATCGACTAAAGAGGTCAATGCCTGGATTGCTGATCCCTCCTTAACCCAAGGCATTGCTATTAGTCACCTGATGAGTCACCTGGCTTGCGCAGAAGATCAGCAGCATCCAATGAATCAGCAGCAATTACAGACCTTTAAAACCCTGCGCGCTCAATTGCCCGCTTGCGCCGCTAGCTTGGCAAACTCTTCCGGTATTTTTTTAGGCCCTGACTTTCACTTCGATCTTGCTCGTCCCGGTGCTGCTTTATATGGCGTAGCACCCGTTGCCGGGCAAGAAAATCCTTTGCAGGCAGTCGCTTTATTGCAAGGCAAAATCATCCAGATTCGCGATATTCCTGCGGGTACTGGCGTTGGCTACAGTCTGACGTATCGCAGCCAGCAGCCGCGCAAGATTGCGACCGTGGCCGTTGGTTATGCCGATGGCTGGATGCGTAGCCTGAGCAACCGTGGCGTGGCACATATAGCTGGCCAGCCTGCGCCTATGGTCGGCAATGTGTCAATGGATACGATTACGCTGGACGTCAGCGATATTGCGCCGGAGAGTTTATATCCTGGCGCAGCGGTAAACCTGCTATCTGCTACTAACACAGTCGATATGGTCGCCAAACTGGCTGGCACGATCGGCTATGAAATCTTGACCAGCCTAGGGCAGCGTTATTATCGTGAATATACCGATGCCGTTTCTTCTGGATCTTCCAGCTCTAGTTTGTCTATCGATTCCGAATTACAGCATCAAAAATCTCAGCATAAAGTAATAAGTCATTCCGGCACTGTCAATACAGACGCCATTAAGGGGGAAGCACAATGAAAGTAGTCATACTCGGCGCAGGTGTGATTGGTACGGCATCGGCTTATTATCTGGCGAAGGCGGGACATGAGGTCACGGTGATAGAGCGTCAGCCTGCTGCAGCTCTGGAAACTAGTTATGCCAATGCAGGTGAGGTTTCCCCTGGTTATTCGGCACCGTGGGCTGGTCCAGGTGTGCCAATGAAAGCTATTAAATGGCTAATGATGAAACACAGTCCGCTGGCGATACGTCCTAGTTTAGATCCTCATATGTGGCGCTGGGTAACCCAGATGCTGTTTAACTGCACAACCAAGCGCTACGAAATCAACAAAGGTCGTATGTTGCGGATGGCAGAATATAGCCGTGACACTTTGCAAGAATTACGTGCCGAGACAGGTATCCATTACGACGAGCGCACCCAAGGCACTTTGCAATTGTTCCGGAATCAGGCTCAGGTGGAGGCGGCGCAAGCAGATATCGCTATTTTGAAAAGTTATGGCGTGCCGTATGAGTTACTGGAAAAAGCAGCGTGTCTGGCAGTGGAGCCAGCTTTAAAGCATGTGCAAGAGAAGTTCATCGGTGCTTTGCGTTTGCCCGGCGATGAGACTGGAGATTGCTTTAAATTTACTCAAAATCTAGCCAAATTGGCTGAGGATTTGGGAGCTCAGTTTAAGTACGGCGTCAGCATAGAAAAATTGCTGCATGAGGGCGATAAAATCACTGGTGTGAAAACCTCAGCAGGTACTTTTCAGGGTGATTCTTATGTACTTGCTCTTGGCAGTTATTCGCCAATATTACTACGTGAGCTGGGTATCAAAATCCCTGTCTATCCGATTAAAGGCTATTCAATCACCATCCCTATTACCGATGTGTCAGGCGCACCGGAATCCACCGTGATGGATGAAACCTATAAGGTCGCGATTACACGACTAGGAGACCGTATCCGCGTCGGCGGCACGGCTGAAATTACTGGCTATGACTTGAGACTGCGTGAAGATCGTCGCGCAACGCTGGTGCACTCTGTTACCGATTTATTCCCGCATGGAGGCGATATAGAAAAGGCTGAATTCTGGACCGGTCTGCGTCCGATGACGCCTGATGGCACGCCAATTGTTGGCCCTACGCCTTACCGTAATTTGTATCTCAATACTGGACATGGCACCTTGGGTTGGACGATGTCTTGTGGCTCTGGCCGCTTCATCGCTGATGTCGTATCCAACAAACGTCCGGCAATTTCTACCGAAGGCCTGTACATGGATCGTTATGGCAGCGTCAATCGTCCCATCATTGTCTCTAAGGAGCTACAAGCATGAATTTGATTGAACGCGAACATTTGGTTTCTACTACAGAGATATTTGCTGACCCGACCTTGAATATGCGTTTTTATATCGCAATTGAATTATTAGCGCAGATTGTGATGGTAATGCCCCGCACAGCAACGGTCGCTTCATTGGCGCAGGCTACCGGTAAAACACCAAGACTGGTACGTTCGATATTGTCCACCTTGAGCAAAGATGGCCTAGTCGCACGGGATGTAAAAGAGAAGGATGCCTGGCATTGCCGCTCTTGTAACGGGATTATTACGCTGGCCGATATTTATCGTTGCTTCTGTCTGGCAGAAGAAAAAGCTGTCGCTAAAGCAGAAGAAAAAGCGCGTATAGAATCCGATGCAAAAGCAGAGCAAGCAGCAATTGATGCTGAGGCTAATGGAGATTCTGAGCAAATAGCGGATCGTTCTTCAGAGCGCGATAAGCAAACCAGACCCCGTAGCTCAAACCAACAAAGTGTTGATCTGTTGATGATGCAAGTCAAAATGACGGTTAATCGTGCGGTGTTCCAGCAACTAGAGCAATTTGATCTTGGGCGCTTGCGCGGTTTGGCATCGACCACCAGTTTTCGCAGTCATAACGCACGGCCACGTGGTTACATTCCGGAACCGCATTAAACTTGATTTGATCGGCTCCAATGCGCATTAATATTCAGTTTAAAGACAGAGTTGGTATTGCGCATGAAATATTGGCAGTGTTTGCTCTGCGTGGTTTGAATGTAGTTGGCGTAGAGGTTGATCCGCCGAATATTTATATTGATAGTCCAGAGTTGTTGGAGTTCATGCTGCCATCTTTGCAGCAAGACTGTGACCAAGTGCGTGGTGTCGGTAAGATTAACGTTCTGGATATTTTGCCTGGTAAACGCCGCCGTCTCAACTTAGATACCGTGATGGCGGTGATGGAAGATCCCGTACTTGCTATTGACGCTAATGGCAAAGTTGTCATTGCTAATGCCGCCGCGGCTGCCGTGTCCGGTATGACGGAAGACATTCTTTGTCAGAAAAATCTACGTGATCTGCTCGAAGATCCTCTGGTCGAGCACGAATTGATTACCCATTCTTTTCATGTACCAAGTCGGGAAGTCATTCTCAATGGCGAGCCGTTTTGGATGGACGTAACTCCCGTCTCTGAGACTTTGTCAAATCCACATATATCCAGTCCAGCAATCAGCCAGACAACCAGTCCAACTGATATAAAACCCAATGGTCAGACTGTGGGTGCCGTACTGACTTTGCACGCCCCAAAGCGTATGGGAGGGCGGTTACATGCGCTACAGCATTCTGAGGGTAGCGGTTTTCATTTCATTATCGGTGAGTCCGAGCAAATCAAGGCGCTAAAAGTACGTGCAGCTAAAGTGGCTGTCGTGGATGCACCCTTGTTGATTACCGGTGAGACAGGGACCGGTAAGGAGTTATTAGCGCAAGCTTGCCACGGTGTCAGTGCTCGTAGCAACGCGCCTTTTCTGGAATTGAACTGTGCCGCTTTACCTGAGAGTTTGGCTGAGAGTGAATTATTCGGTTACATGTCCGGCGCCTTCACCGGCGCGCAACGTGGCGGTAAACCAGGCTTGATAGAAATGGCGGATGGCGGTACCGTATTTTTGGATGAAATTGGCGAAATGTCACTCTACTTACAGGCGAAGTTATTGCGTTTCCTGAATGACGGTAAGTTTCGCCGCATCGGCGGTGATAAGGAGGTCAAGGTTAATGTCCATATCATTAGCGCCACCCATCGTAATTTGCGCAAGATGGTACATGAAGGCTTGTTCCGTGAAGATCTGTTTTATCGGCTGAACGTACTTCATTTAGAAATGCCAGCCTTACGCGAACGACCAGACGATATTTTGCAATTAGCCCGGCATTTTATTGAACGCGCTTGCACTCAGGCGCAAAAGCCCGTATGTCGTTTGAACTCGGCCGCTTGCGCCGCGTTGTTGTCTAATCGTTGGCCTGGTAATGTCCGCCAGCTACAGAATGTCGTTTTTAGAGCGATCACCATGTCTGACCAGCGTATATTAGACGCAGCAGATTTAGATTGGGCTGAGGGTAGTATCACGGCAGACGAGGTCCATATTGATGCTGCCGAAAGCTGGGAGCTGTCCGTTAGAGAATTTGAATCAGCCTTGCTAGAAAAGCTCTACTCACAATATCCATCTAGCCGCAAACTTGCTGCCAGATTAGATACTTCACACTCGATGATCGCGGCTAAACTCAGGAAATACGGCATACCTCAAAAACGTTGATGCTTATCCCTCACATTGATTTTTGAAGGGCAATCAAGAGCAAGCAGGTAGATTTAATGAGAGTTAATGACTTGATTGTGATAAATCTTCGTCAGGCTCTTCTGGTAAGTTGACTGCAGGGATTGTATATTTTTCTTCAGCCCACGCGCCCAAATCAATTTGTTTGCAGCGATCAGAACAAAAAGGGCGGTAAGGACTAGCTTCCGACCAAACCACTTTTATGCCGCAAGTAGGGCAATCTACAACTGTACTCATATAATTAATTCCAACTAAAGACGATCAGCGCATTGCACGATATCGCCATACAAAAACTTTTATAGGCACTCAACTCAAGTTTTATGAGTAGTGCGTAGCAAACAAAAAATTAGAAATTACAAAGTGTCAGATCAAATGGAATATCGCTTTCAAATGCCTTAGGTTTCATCGTTCCGTCTTGCGACATAAAGCGTATCCAAAGCATATATTTATTAGCAGAAATTTCTGGAATAGCGCCCATATCTTGTACTAAAGTGACGCGTAACAGCTGATAAATTTTCCCTTGTAGCATTTGCTGATAACTGCCTGTTTGTGCAATAACTTTTGTAGTTACACCAGACTCACGTAATAACCTCAGCACAATATTGATCGCATCAAATAGAGGAGCTATAGGTGCAAACCAGTTAGAGATATCGGCAAAGCGTTTTTCAGAGGTATTTTTTTGCCAGGCATGATAGCTAGGGAGATCAAATTCGCAAGCGCCGCCTGGAATAATGGTGCGACCGCGAATACTCATCAACCATTCGTTATCGCGAACATTTTGCCCAGTCTTACCTGTGGAGGCAATCAGAGCACTACTTGCACGATCAACTTCGTCCAGAATTTGATCCAGCATATCCGCTTGTACATTCGGATTTGATTTGAAGCTGATGAGAGTATGTTTTTGTCGTTCTAGTTCTTGCAGTAAATCAGACTTGAGGTCGGCACGACCAGCAACCTCCAGCATTTCAAAAATGGTGGACAGTGCGACGTGATGCTGCATAGGATCAGATTGATGTAGAAAAAAAGTGAATTTTTCATACAGATCTTCTAGCCGCAATAACGTGCGAATACGCTCGTTAAAAGGGTATTCGTAAACAATCAAAATAATGTCCTTGTTTAAATTGGTGCCAACGCGCAAGTGCCATGTGATTCTGAACCATGCTGAGTAAAATTACAAACGTTGTATGATGATTATTAGTCATTTTCCTCGAGATTAATCAAGGATGATTTGGCTAATTGCAGATATTGACTGTGCAACTTTATAACCTGCTCATGAATCTGCGTTAAATCGCCCTCATTAAAAATAATATCGTCGGCGGCTTCAAGTCTTTGTTCTCTACTGACTTGAGCGCGCATGATGGCTAGTACTTGCTCTTGACTCAATCGATTTCTTGCCATAACACGACTAATTTGAGTTTCTTCCTGGCAGTCGACTACTAATATTCGGGTGACTTTTTGTCTCCAATTGCTAGATTCGACCAATAGGGGAACAACAAATATAGTGTAAGCGCCATTTACGTTTTTTGCCGCTCGATTTGTTTCTTGACGTATTAACGGGTGAAGAATATTCTCAAGTTGTAATTTCTTTGCTGGATCGGCAAATACGCATTCGCGCATTTTTGCTCGATCCATTGCTCCATCAGGTTGAATAAACTCTGCACCAAATTCATTTTGGATCGGTTCAATAGCTATTCCATTGGCTGCAGTAAGTTCATGGGCGATTAGGTCAGTATCAACCAGACTTGCGCCGAGCTCTGCGAACATATTGGCAATAGTAGTTTTACCACTCCCAATACCTCCCGTCAGACCTAAGGTAAAGGCGTTTGTTGCATGCATTAGCCTAGTAATCCCAAATAGTGCTGAGACAGCGTTTTCCCCCAAACTAGCGCAATTAAACCCGCTCCTGCCAAATAAGGGCCGAATGGAATGGGATTATTTCTACCCATTTTTTTAGAAACGATCATGCTAATACCAACTACAGCACCGACGGCCGAGGAGAGCAACACAATCACAGGTAGCATGCTCCAACCCATCCACGCGCCAAGCGCTGCGAGTAGTTTGAAATCTCCATAACCCATGCCATCTTTTCCAGTAGCTAGCTTAAACAACCAGTAGATTGACCATAGACTTAAGTATCCAGCAACCGCACCGATCACTGCATCAGTAAGTGGTACGAAGCTGGCATTCACGTTAATTAAGAGACCGCACCAAAGTAATGGTAGCGTTAGATCGTCAGGCAATAATTGAGTATCGGCATCTATAAATGTCATGGCAATTAGAAACCAGCCAAATAACACTGCTCCCAGTCCTGCAAGCCCACTGCCAAAATGCCAGATCAACAAAGCGGATATCGCGGCAGTTAGTAATTCTACTATTGGATAACGGATAGAAATTGGTGCTTTGCAACCTGCGCATTTACCACCGATCATTATGTAGCTAATGACGGGGATATTTTCTACTGCGGTAATTTGATGTCCGCAATGAGGGCATGCAGAGCGCGGTACCATTAAATTATAGCGATCTGTATGAGGCAGTGCTTCCCCTTTCTCACTGGCCACGTAATTGTCAGATTCACGCTGCATCATCTTTGGAACTCGATGAATTACAACATTGAGGAAGCTACCAACTAACAAGCTAATAATCCCGATTGTGCTAGCGCTTATCCAATTTTCTGGCACGGTAAAAAAAATTAATTCCCACATTAAACGACTGATCCCAACTTGAAAATTGGTAGATACATCGCAATAACCAAGCCACCAATGATGACACCAAGTATCACCATAATCAGTGGCTCCATCAAACTTGATAGATTAGCTACTGCCTCATCTACTTCTTCTTCATAAAAATCAGCGACTTTACCTAGCATTTGATCTAGCGAGCCGGATTCCTCGCCAATAGAAACCATTTGTGTAACCATGTTTGGGAAAACGTTGGAGTTTTGCATTGCAACGGTAAGGCTAGTACCTGTGCTTACTTCAGTTTGTATCTTGATTGTGGCATCTAAATAAACTGCATTTCCAGCAGCACCACCTACCGAGTCTAATGATTCAACTAGGGGTACCCCTGCTGCAAACATTGTCGATAGAGTGCGAGTCCATCGCGCGATGGTCGCTTTTCTGATCACAGCACCAAATATAGGTGCTTGAAGAAGTAATTTGTCCATAGCACGTTGCATTTTTAACGAACGTTGCCATGATTGAAAGAAAAAATATAGGCCTCCAAATATACCCCCAAATATCAAATACCAATTTCTTACGAAGAAGTCGGAGATACCCATAACGATCAAAGTTGGCGCTGGAAGTTCTGCACCAAAACTTTTAAACACGTCCTTGAATGCTGGAACTACCCAAATCATAATCACTGCTGTAACAATGAAAGCCACGGACAGAATAGCTATTGGATAAGTTAGTGCAGATTTAATCTTCGCTTTAATTGCCAGAGTTTTTTCTTTATAAATTGCCAATCTAGTCAGTAGATCTTCCAAAATACCTGCTTGCTCACCAGCACCAACTAAGTTACAAAATAGAGGATCAAAATATAAAGGGAATTTACGGAATGCCTGACTTAAGCTTGTGCCTGTTTCTACGTCTCCTCTAATATCTTGCAATAGTTTAGATACCGACGGGTTTTCGTTTCCCTTAGCGACGATATCAAACGACTGTAGTAGAGGTACACCAGCCCGCATCATGGTTGCTAATTGGCGAGTAAATAAGGTTATGTCTTTATCCGTAATCTTTTTACCTGATGTATAGCTTTTTTTCTTAACCTTGCTTACTAAAACACCTTGGCGTCTTAGCGTCGCGTTGACTATCGCTTCACCTCCAGCACGTAATTCTCCGCGCACAGTTTTACCAAATTTATCTTTACCTTCCCAGGCGTATAAATATTCTTTAATTTGTGATGTTTTAGGTGATGCTTTTGGTGCGGTAGCCATATTGCTATCCTATTATTCGTTTGTACAACCAAGGATTTCTTCCAAGCTAGTCAGTCCTTGCTTAACTTTTTGCAATCCAGATTTTCTGAGACTTCTTACACCTTCTTTTTCGGATTGCTTTTCAATCTCTAATGACGTTCCGTTCGCCAAGATAATTCGTTCAATTGCCTCTGTGATTGGCATAATTTGATAAATGCCAACACGACCTTTGTAGCCGCTACCACTGCAGCGCTCGCAACCTACCGGGTGATAAGGTTTCCAGGTCCCATCTAGCTCTTCATCCTTAAATCCTGCCTGCAGAAGAACTTCGTCTAACACATCAGCAGGTTTTTTACAGGTACAAAGGCGTCGAGCTAACCGTTGAGCCGTTATCAAAATGACCGATGAGGCAATATTAAACGGTGCTACGCCCATATTCATCAGGCGAGTCAACGTAGACGGAGCATCATTAGTATGCAAGGTTGAGAAAACCATATGACCGGTTTGCGCTGCTTTGATGGCGATATCGGCAGTTTCTAAATCGCGAATTTCACCAACCATAATGACATCGGGATCTTGTCGTAAAAATGACTTTAAAGCAACAGGAAACGTCAAGCCTGCCCTATCATTAATATTAACTTGATTGACGCCAGGTAAATTAATTTCAGCAGGATCTTCAGCGGTTGAAATATTGATGCCCGGCTTATTAATGACGTTAAGGCATGTATACAAAGAAACGGTTTTGCCTGAGCCGGTTGGCCCTGTCACTAATACCATGCCGTACGGACGTTGTATGGCATTCATCAGAATCTCTTTTTGATCAGGATCGTAGCCTAGCGCATCAATACCCATTTGCGCTTGAGATCCATCCAAAATACGCATAACTATTTTTTCGCCAAATAGTGTCGGCAATGTGCTTACCCGAAAATCAATCGCCTTAGACGCTGATAAAACTAATTTCATTCGACCATCTTGCGGTACGCGTTTTTCAGAGATATCTAATTTAGAGATAACTTTGATACGTGAAACTAATTTATCTTTAATAGCGATTGGCGGCTGGGCTATCTCACGCAACTCGCCGTCAACCCGAAATCTGATACGAAAAAATTTTTCGAAAGGTTCAAAATGTAAATCGGATGCACCCATATTGATCGCATCGATTAACATCTTTTGTAAAAATCTAACTATCGGAGCATCATCAACTTCTGCCGCCTGTGCATCAGACGCTGCTGAATTAATATCCTCTTCTTTAAACTCAATATCGTAGTCGTCGCCAGCTATATCGCTCAGGCTTTGCTCAGAAGTCTTACCGAGTTTCTCTAATAACTTAAGTAGTACATCGTGTTGTACAACTACAATTTCTATCCCTAAGCCAGTCTGAAATTTAATTTGATCTTGAGCTGACGCATTAGTTGGATCGGAAACAGCTAAGGAAATTTTGTTGCCACGTTTTGCTAGCGCAATGATGCGCTGTGTCTGCATCAGTTTTGAGTCAACAATTTTTTCAGGTAAGGTTGCTTCGTTAAAAACACTTAGGTCAACTAAAGGATAGCCAAATGTCTCAGAGCAAAATGCAGCAAGATCTCTTGCGTTGATCAAGCCGCTTTGCAACAAGCTGTCGACGAACGGTTTTTTTTCTAACTGAGATTTTTTTTGAATGTCGTCTATTTGTGATGCTGGCAAAACATTACCTTGGATTAGCGCTCTGGCAAGTCCTGAGGTTGGTAGGGCTGGAGTCGTATTCGGTAGAACTGCTGACATAAGATCTCACATAGGGCTCTTGCGTAAATTGATCAATGTTATCGTTGCTTTAAGATAATGCAACCAAGCACCTCTTTTGTAAAGGAGTGCACATCATTTGTTTAATGCATTTTGCTTAAAATAGTATAAATAAGCACAACTACTTAATGTAAACCACCCTAAATCACCTAGATCAGAGTCTTCAAATCAGTAAAGAATTAATGATTTCTATCAACCGAAAATTTACAGAGAGCCAATAATGCATCTTTGTATCGACTGTCTTGGAGATGCTGAATTGACTCAATTGCTCGATCCGCGGCCTTTATCGCTTTTGCACGAGTGTAGTCAAGTGCCCCTGATTTAGTTATTGCTTCGAGTATCACATTAAACTTGGATTCATCTCCTTGTTCTATGCAGCTGCGGACAAGGTTTTTTTCTTCGTCAGTACCATTTTTCATTAAGTAAATTAGGGGCAGTGTTGGTTTTCCCTCTCTTAGATCGTCGCCTACGTTTTTTCCTATATCTGCCGCGTTACCAGAGTAATCCAGTACATCATCAATTAACTGAAATGCTGTTCCAAGTGAGCGGCCATATTCTGCGGCAGCCTCAATTTGCATCGCGTCGGCACCAGAAATTAATGCGCCTACTTGTGCTGCTGCTTCAAATAATTTTGCGGTTTTTGAGCGAATTACCTGCAGATAGCGCTCCTCATTTACATCGGGGTCATGCATATTAAGTAGCTGTAATACTTCACCCTCTGCGATCACATTAGTTGCATCCGCCAGAATTTGCATGATTTGCATACTATTAATTGAAACCATCATTTGGAAAGCGCGGGAATACAAGAAGTCGCCAACCAACACTGATGCGGCGTTACCAAACATGGCATTTGCAGTTTTTCGCCCGCGACGCAAAGAGGATTCATCAACTACGTCATCGTGCAACAAGGTTGCCGTATGAATAAATTCAATAATTGCAGCTAGTTCGTGGTGCTGAGTGCCTCGATATTGATGGGCGTTAGCAACCAATAATACCAACACCGGGCGTATTCTTTTGCCGCCAGCATTGATAATATATTCAGCAATCTGATTGACTAAAGGTACTTCGGAGTGAAGCTTATTTCGAATCACCTGATTAACCGCAGCCATGTCGGTTGCGATGGATTCTGTGATACTTATTTGAGGTGATGTTGTGGCAGACAAGGCGGTACCTGCTAAAAAATGCGTGTGAGTACGTAAGATAAGCATAGATTATACGATGCCAAGATGATTTCGCGTCAGGCCGAAACACTATGAGACTTATTCTTGCAATGACTTGCTGAGGCAGACTCTTATTTGGATGTTGATTTGTAAGAATTGCCTGCGCTTATTCGTCTCAGCGACAATTTGAGGAAAGTTTTGACGTCGGAGCTAAGTCTATGTATAATTGGAGGTTTTCCCGATTTATAAGCTTCATTTTTGGTTTATTCGGGGAATAAAAAAATCGATTATTAATATCATTTGATGAGGTTTCACATGTACGCGGTCATAAAAACCGGTGGCAAACAATATAAAGTTGTCGCTGGTGAAAAACTTAAAGTAGAACAGATACCTGCAGACATTGGCTCCGAAATCACCATTGATCAAGTGCTCGCATTGGGCGCTGGTGACACCATTAAATTTGGTGCTCCCTTGGTCGCAGGTGCTACGGTGCTGGCTACGGTAATTTCGCAAGGTCGCCACGACAAAGTGCGTATTTTCAAAATGCGTCGTCGTAAGCACTACCAAAAGCGTCAAGGCCATCGCCAAAATTACACAGAACTGCAAATCGTTTCTATCAACGGCTAATCCCGTTTGATTTAATCAGAATCCAAAGGAGCTAATAAATGGCACACAAAAAAGGCGGCGGCACCACGCGCAACGGCCGTGACTCAGAGTCAAAACGCTTAGGCGTTAAAGTTTACGGCGGCCAAACTATCAATGCTGGCGGTATCATCATTCGTCAACGCGGTACACGCGTTCACCCGGGTGAAAATGTTGGTATGGGCAAAGATCATACTTTGTTCGCATTGATCAACGGTAAAGTACAGTTTGCAATCAAAGGTGCAGCTCAGCACCAATACGCGATTGTTGTAGCAGCGTAATAGCTCGTTACAGACAGTACAATAAGGCGTAAGCCTGACGAAAAAGGCTCTGCCGTTGGTGGAGCCTTTTTAGTTTCAAAAGATCCTGTATAAATCTGTTGTCGGTATTTTAAACACGGTTTACACAAAGATTTATACAAGCTCTTTTTAGTAAGTGGTCTTGCATTGCTTGTTTTAATGGCAGGTTTTAAGCATCAAGCCACAGTTCCTGCTACTCTTTTTGACAAGGGTAGAGGATTAAGGCGCATTCGCTATTGATATTGAATTAATAGTTAATTTATAACGAAGCGCGCCGAATTTATAGGTGAAACAAATGAAATTTATCGACGAAGCACGAATTGAAGTAATTGCTGGTGATGGCGGAAATGGTGTCGCCTCCTTCTGTCGTGAAAAATTCCGCCCATTTGGCGGCCCTGATGGCGGTGATGGCGGTAAAGGTGGCAGCATTATTGCGGTAGCTGATCGCAACATCAACACATTAGTTGATTTTCGCTACGCAAAATTACACAAAGCGCGCGATGGGGAAAACGGTCGTGGTGCAGATTGCTATGGTAAAGGTGCAGACGACATTTTGCTACGTATGCCAGTCGGTACCTTGATTATTGATCGAAATACGGATGAATTGATTGCTGATTTAACCGAGCATGAGCAGCAAGTTGTATTGGTCAAAGGCGGCGAGGGTGGCTGGGGGAATATTCACTTTAAATCGTCGACCAATCGTGCGCCGCGTCAACGTGGCGACGGCAAAGAAGGCGAACGTCGTGAATTGCGTTTAGAGCTGAAAGTGCTGGCTGACGTTGGTTTGCTCGGCTTGCCAAATGCCGGTAAATCCACGTTTATTACCGCAGTATCGAACGCACGGCCTAAGATCGCTGATTATCCGTTCACGACATTGCATCCTAATTTGGGTATGGTTCGTGTCAGCCACGAAAAAAGTTTTGTGATTGCCGATATCCCTGGTTTGATCGAAGGCGCTGCGGATGGCGCTGGCCTAGGTATCCAATTTTTAAAGCATTTACAACGCACAGGTTTGCTGCTGCATATCGTTGATCTGGCACCATTTGATGACAGCGTTGATCCGGTCAAAGATGCAAAAGCGCTGATCAAAGAACTGCGTAAATACGACGAATCTTTATACGAGAAGCCACGCTGGTTGGTGTTGAATAAGCTCGATATGCTGAACGAAGAAGAGCGTAAAAAGAAAGTTAAAGACTTTGTAAAACGTTTTGGCTGGAAAGGTCCGGTATTTGAGATTTCCGCCTTAAATCGTGAAGGCTGTGAAGATTTAGTCACTGAAATTTACGCCTATCTTGCTGAAAAACGCATGCAAGAACAGCGTTCGCAAGAGACTCAGATGAAAGAAGAAGCGCAGGGTATTTTATCGATCGATCCTGACGATCCTCGCTTTAAAGTGCTTGATTGAGTTTCAACTGAATTTCAATTGAGTTTCAACTGAATTTCAATTGAGTTTCAGTTGAACTTCAGCTGAGCTTCATCCCCAGTCGTCGCTGCACTCGCAGCGACGTTCTCCATACAGTTTTGTTCGTAGCGCACACCTATGCATTCTGTCATCCAGCAAGCCAAGCGGCTTATCATCAAAGTCGGCTCTTCTCTAGTGACCAACGATGGTAAGGGACTAGACCATCAAGCGATACAAAAGTGGGCCGCGCAAATTGCAGAATTGCGACAGATGGGCAAAGAGGTTGTGCTGGTCAGTTCCGGTGCGATTGCTGAGGGTCGTCAGCGCCTGGGATTTGATAAGCGCCCGACCGGCATTCACGAATTACAAGCCTGTGCCGCAGTCGGCCAGATGGGGCTCGCGCAAATTTACGAAAGTAGTTTTCGCGCACATGGCATAGGTACCGCCCAGATTTTGCTGACGCACGCCGACTTGGCTGACCGCGAACGTTATCTGAATGCGCGCTCCACCTTATTTACGCTGCTGCGTTTTGGCATCGTCTCCATCATTAACGAAAACGATACGGTCGTTACTGATGAAATCAAGTTTGGCGACAATGACACTTTGGGCGCATTGGTAGCGAACTTGATTGAAGGTGACGCGCTGATTATTCTGACGGATCAAAAAGGTTTGTACACTGCCGATCCGCGCAAACATCCCGATGCGCAATTTGTGCATGAAGCTAAAGCGGGCGATCCCGCGTTGGAGGCCATGGCTGGCGGCGCTGGTTCTAGCTTAGGAAGCGGCGGTATGCTGACTAAAATCCTGGCGGCCAAACGCGGCGCTAGTTCTGGTGCGCATACGGTGATTGCTTGGGGGCGTGAAGAGAATGTTCTGGTTCGTCTGGCTCAGGGTGAAGCGATTGGTACGCAATTAATTTCTCAGATGGCGCCGTTGGCAGCACGTAAGCAATGGATGGCAGATCATTTGCAAACCGCTGGACAATTGATATTAGACGCTGGCGCAGTTCAAAAATTGAGCCGTGAAGGTAAATCCTTATTGCCTATCGGCGTGTTGGATGTCAAAGGTGAGTTTGGTCGAGGTGCCGTAGTCACTTGCTATAACGAAGCAGGGCAGGCAATTGCCCGCGGACTCAGCAATTACACCAGCACAGAAGCGCGCCGGATTAAGCGCCACCCGTCCACCGAGATTGCACAAATTCTTGGTTTTGTGGAAGAGCCAGAATTGATCCATAGAGACAACATGGTGTTGCTTTAACCAAGATTTTCCATTACGCGCACCAGAGGTGCTATCTGAGTGCTGACGGCGCCTTTTCGGTCATTTTTGACGTTCTTCGTTGCTTATGGCTCGCCATGAATGCCTTAGTTAGAAAAAACTCACATCAAAACTGCCTCGAAAAGTCCATCCGTCATCAACTCAAATCCTAATGGAAAATCTCGGTTTAATCTGGTTTCAGCTGAAAGCGAATCAAGTAAAACGGGGAGGTGGATGTTAGTACGTTGCTGGCGCTATTTCTTCGGATACTTAAAATAAAATGAAAAAAATGAGGGGGTGTATTGATATACTCCCCCTCATTTTTTTGAAAATTGCTCTATTGCCCAATGATTCTATGGACGATTAAATATACTAGTGATGAGTATATTTTCTTGACCTAATTGTCGTGTTCTCAAAAAATGTTATAGCTGTTTGCAAATGCTGCGTTGACCATTGCTGCTATACAGCGACTGGCAAGCTAGACTTCAGTAGTTAAAGCGGCTTTAGTGGTTGCCGTTTTTTCAGCCGTTCTAGCATTGCCGGCGCTTTTCCTGCAATGGTGTTGCCCTCGCAAAAATAATCCGTGAATAAAGTCGAATGTTGTTTGTTCGCGGCCAATGCTTGAATGCTATCCCATTGATTACGGCGAGAACGTGACCAACTGCCATCTGCGCGCCCGAATGCGTACAGTTTTTTCTCGTAAGTGCTGCAGCGAATTCCCTCGTAACTGACATTCTTCGCACCAGAACTGCTGATCGATACCAGTGTGTACCTGACGATGCCATCGCTGGTAATCGTCAGCGATTTAGCATCGACAGAAAACGCCTGATTATCACTGTTATAAAATGGCAGCAGATTCGTGGCTTGAGGCGCTTCAGGAAGTTGCAAGGCAACTTCTTTCCACTCCTTCTCTGCATCCTCGTCGTCCATGGGTTGCGCATGCAAAGGTGCAAGCAAGCTAGCCATCAATATCAAACCTAACATCGGGTTTTTGATCATAGTGCGTGAAGTTATTTTTCGCGTCGTTGTTTGTGTCATCTTTTGCGCCATCATCATAGTCACTCAGGTTTATCTTGCGCAGCAGGTAGCTCTACTATTGCCGGAGCGATTTCGATCTCACTTTTCTCTGCGTCTGTATCTGTATCCAACCCGGCTTGTAGCTTGGCCGGACCATTAGCCTGGCGCGCAGTCCCCAAGCGCTCAGTACGATGAACAAAGCGCGACAATTCCTGCAGAGCCAATTGATAAACGCCCCGTTTAAATTCAATCACTACGTCCAGCGGCACCCAATACTCGTGCCAGCGCCAGGCATCAAACTCAGGATGATTGCTGGCACGCAGGTTAACGTCACAATCGCGCCCCAGCATCCGTAGCAAAAACCAGATTTGTTTTTGCCCACGGTAATGTCCACGGATTTCACGTTTGATGAAATGATCGGGCACCTCATAGCGCAGCCAGTCGCGGGTACGACCGATGACTTTGACATGCTCAGGCAACAAACCGGTCTCTTCTTCCAGCTCGCGAAACATCGCTTGCTCGGGTGATTCTCCGTATTTGATACCGCCTTGCGGAAACTGCCAGGAGTGCTCTCGCACCCGTTTGCCCCACCAAACTTCGTTGTTGGCGTTGAGCAATATAATGCCTACGTTAGGCCGGAAGCCTTCACGATCTAGCATGATCTTACCTCGAAACTTTCTGCCACTAAACGTTCTGTTACCCAATTTGTCATTGGAATTGTTATGACACCAATCAACAAAGTGCTTGTAAATACACAGAAAAAATTGCCCGTTTTGATTTTATAAAAACGTCATTTTTTTCACTTCAAGTCGTCACTCTGTGGATATCACGTCGATGTCATATCGATCTAACGCTGATTTCAGGTTTATTTCACACCTATCAAGCGTTTTTCCATCATCAAATTGGTAAACAGTGGGCGCATTAGTCAGCTAATCCTTTAAAATTGAGTCGATTATAACCCTCAATTTTTGAAAAGAATCATTGTCATGCGCGCTACACGATTTTTTATTTCCACTTTAAAAGAAGCTCCTGCCGATGCTGAAATCGTCAGCCATAAACTGATGATGCGTGCCGGGATGATTAAACGTCTTGGTTCCGGTATTTATAACTATATGCCGATGGGTTTGCGTGTGATCCGCAAAGTCGAAGCGATCGTCCGCGAAGAGATGAATCGTGCTGGTGCGATTGAAATGTTAATGCCCGTGGTGCAACCGGCAGAGCTGTGGCAAGAGACTGGCCGTTGGGACAAAATGGGGCCGGAGCTGATGCGCGTCAAAGACCGGCACGGTCGTGACTTCGTAATCCAGCCGACGTCGGAGGAAGTAATGACGGACGTCGCCCGCGCTGACATCAAATCCTATCGTCAGCTGCCGCTGAATTTTTATCATATCCAAACCAAGTTTCGTGATGAACGTCGCCCCCGTTTTGGTTTGATGCGTGGTCGTGAATTTACGATGAAAGACGCTTACTCTTTTGATCGTGATGTCGAAGGCATGAAAAAATCCTATCAGGCGATGTATGACGCTTATGTCAGAGTATTCAATCGCTTTGGCTTAGAGTTCCGCGCCGTGGCTGCGGATAACGGCGCGATTGGCGGATCTGGCTCGCATGAGTTCCACGTTATTGCAGAGACCGGCGAAGACGCTTTGGTATATTGCCCGACCTCCGATTACGCAGCGAATATGGAAGCTGCCGAGGCCGTATCTTTGTTCACGCAACGTCAGGCTGCAACACAAGTCCTGACTAAAACGGCGACACCAGGCAAGGCCAAGTGTGAAGACGTCGCAGCTCTGTTGAATATCCCGCTGGAGCGCACGGTTAAATCGATTGTGCTGACAGTCGAGACAGAAGAAAAAGAAAAAATCACTAAACAAGTCTGGCTATTATTACTGCGTGGCGATCACGATTTGAATGAAATCAAAGCTAATAAAGTCGCCGGTTTAGCCAATTATCGCTTTGCCACAGAAGATGAAATTGTGGAGCATTTCGGAACCAAGCCAGGCTATCTCGGACCTATCAACACTAAATTACCCGTCAACATTGTGGCAGATCGTACCGTCGCCATGATGGGGGATTTTGTGTGCGGCGCAAATGAAGAAGACTTCCATTACACCGGCGTGAATTGGGAACGTGATTTGCCAGAGTCTTTGGTCGCTGATTTGCGTAACGTGGTTGCTGGTGATCCCTCCCCAGATGGTAAAGGTGTATTAGCGATCCAGCGTGGGATTGAAGTTGGTCATGTGTTTCAACTAGGTACGCGTTATTCGCAAGACATGAAAGCCACTTTCTTAGATGAAAACGGTAAACCGCAGTTTTTACAAATGGGTTCTTACGGCATCGGCGTGACCCGGATTTTGGGTGCAGCGATTGAGCAAAATTTTGATGAAAAAGGCATAGTCTGGCCGCTGGCACTGTCACCTTTTGAAGTCGTACTTTGCCCGATGGGCATGGATAAAAGTGAAGCCGTCAAAGCAGAAGCAGAAAAGCTATACCAAGCCTTGCTGGATGCGGGCGTTGATGTCATGTTTGATGACCGCGGCGAGCGCCCGGGTGCGATGTTCGCTGATTGGGAGTTGATCGGCGTGCCGCACCGTGTCGTGATTGGTGACCGTGGTCTGAAAGAGGGCAAGCTGGAATATAAAGGTCGTCGGGATGCAGAGGCGATCGAATTACCTGTTGCTGAGATGCCTGCGTTTATCCAATCTAAGATTCAAGGGAAATAAGATACAAGGATGGAGTATTTTATAAGGTCCATATCTTTCCTGCTTAATAAGCCAGTTTTTAATGATACTCCCGTAAAAATCGGTAATTTTCATAGAAAATCTGGTTTTTTGAGTCGCTTGCTTAGTGCGTTTGGTCTGTGTGCTTTTCTGACTGCCGGTCCGGTAATGGCTGGCAATCAGAAAGAAGAAGCGATGGCAGATTCGGTACGGCTAGCTTTGTCCAAAGCCGTTACCGATTCGCGCCCGCCCAAACCCAGTTTCGACAATATCAATGAGCGCATCGATTATTTGCTGTGGTTGGGCGAGATGTCCGACCGCCTTAAGCGCAGGATTCCTGACGCGAAGACAAGGCAAGAATTGCTGGAGGCGATATGGTACGAATCCAAACGCGCAGGGCTAGAACCAGCGATGGTGCTAGGACTGATCCAGGTCGAATCCGCTTTTCGTAAATACGCGACATCGGTGGTCGGCGCTCGCGGCTTTATGCAGGTCATGCCGTTTTGGTCGAAGACGATTGGTGACGGTGACGCACAAAAGCTATTCCAGATGCAAACCAATCTACGCTATGGTTGCTCGATTTTGCGCTTGTATATCGATATGGAAGCAGGCAATTTATATCTTGCTTTAGGGCGCTATAACGGTAGCCGTGGACGCTCGGAATATCCGAATGCGGTATTAGCCAATTGGAAGAATTGGGAATACAAAAAAGACGCAACTAAACACTAAAAAAGAAGTCAGACAAGTATGGAGCTGGAATAAAATTGGACTAAAAAAAGGTGAAGCATTGCGTTTAAATGAAAAAAATCCGGTACGCTGGACGTGGTTTTTAGTCATTATCGGAGTGCATATTGCCTTTCTTTTTTTGTGGCCAAAAGCAGAATCACGGCATGAAAAAAAGCCAGCATTGACGGAGCTGGTAATTCAATTACTGCTCCAGCCCACACCTCTTCCGCTCTTAAAGCAACTACCACCGGTAGCGACTTCCCGCCAGATTAAGCCCATATTACCGATTGACCCAAAAAATAATCCATCTAAAAAAGATTTAGCGAAGCCATTAGCATCGCAAAATATTTCCATACCGATCACAGACGAAAGTCTGGCGAATACGCCGAATACGCCGATTACGTCGACTACTAATCCGGCGATCAGCTCAGAGACTAAGCTTAATTTAGATGTACGTAAGATCAGTAAGGATCTGTTAGCAGAGCAACGTCCCACCCAATTCCCTGCCAGGCCCGCCGCATCTTCTTTCATTGCTTTTGCAAATAATGTGGCAGCGGCAGCGAGACCGCGAGACACCACCGCACAGAATTTTGTGATGCCAGACGGTACTCATATCACTAAAATGATTACACCCAGCGGTACCTATTGCGTGATCGCCGCTAATGCAGCCGGTGGCAGCACAATCATTGCGCGAGAAATTTCCAGGGTGGTTAATTGCGGTAATTTATAAAGGAGGCGCTTTGGATTTAAATCTTACAAAACCACTGCGCTGGCCCTACTTACTATTGGTTGCCGCAATCCATGGTGCTTTATTTTTTGCATGGACGGACACGACGGTTTATAAAAAAGCGAACGAGCCATCATCTGCACTTTTTGTAGTTCTGATTCCTGGCAATGCATTAGTGGTGCCTCAGAAAAAAGATGTGAATGAGTCAGAGAGTAAGCCAGCTCTCAATGCGCGAGAGAGTGTACTAAAACATCATGAGCAAAAAATAATCGCATCCTCGGTTACTGTCATCAAAAACGAGAAGATCGCTAAGACCAAAACAACTAATGCACCTGTCAACACACCAATGATAGCGACTGAGAGCCAAGCAAGGCCCACAACACCAGCAAGTCAGGCGATGGTTGATAAAGGCCTCAACACCGATATAACTAACATCACCAAGGGATTAAAAACCGATTTTGAAGCCCGTGATCGCGTTACCCTAAAACCATCTGCATCTCCGATGAGTAAGCTGGGGCAAAAAATCGCAGCAGCAGCGACCACGCAAAGAGAGGGCTATCACGAAGAGCGTGTGCTCCTAGGCGATGGTCGCCCAGTCACCAAAGTTATTACGCCATATGGGACTTACTGCATATTGCACAGAAAACCAGGAGAAATCATTGGCAATGAGTTGGCCGCGGTGCCAGTAACTTGTGGCAATTTGTAGGCGATCAATCTACGTAGCAGAGATCAGGCTCGAAAGGGATGGATTGAATATACTCCCCATTATTTTTTAAAAATATGTCTGATTGTCCAAGCATTATATGGACAATTAGAAAATACCCTACCCGAGTATTTTCTAATTAAAAACAAAAAAGCCCGCGCGATGCGGGCTTTTTTGTTTGGGATTGGGATTGCGATGAAGCCTGCAATACGCCAATAAGTCGCCCAAAACGACTGCGGTCAAATTAAGACAGGTGACCGGAAATCAGCTTTGTCATTTCAAACATAGAGACTTGAGCTTTGCCGCCGAAGACAGCTTTCAATTTGTCATCTGCATTGATGTTGCGTTTGTTTGCGTCATCTTGCAGCTTGTGCTTCTTGATGTATTCCCATACTTTTTTAGTGACTTCAGTACGAGGAATCGGCGCTGCGCCGATGACTGCTGCCAAAGTTGGCGAGATCGTCATTGGTTTCATAAATGCTGCATTTGGCTTACGTGCAGGTGCGTCTGCCTTAGCTGCTTTAGCCACTTTAGCTGCTGGTGCGGCCTTAGGTGCTGCTACTTTTTTAACTGCCGCTGGCTTTTTCGCCGCTGCTGCTGGCGCTGCTGGTTTTTTTGCCACTGGTTTTTTTGCTGCTGTTGCCATATTGAGGCTCCTTCACAAGTATCTTGGAAAATGCGCCGTTTCACGCATCGCTAATAGTGGTGCGCTTTGCAGAGTGATGCAAGTGTTTTTTGTGGCTTTTTGTATAAAATGTGTCGTAATTAGCAGAGTGCAGTGCTGTAGAGTGAAAAAAACCGAATCACGCCTTAAATTTACATATTTTCAGGGCGGTATTCGGTCTGTAGTCTTGCGGTGTTACTGTTTGTGTCGGGGCTAGCAAAGGGCGCCATAGGGCACCATAGAGCGCTAGTATTGCCTCTGCGTTTATCTTGATTTGCCTGGCATCATGCCCTTCATGCTGCGCATCATCTTCATCATACCGCCGCCTTGCAGCTTCTTCATCATGCTTTGCATTTGTTCAAATTGGGCGAGCATGCGGTTGACTTCTTGAATCTGGACGCCTGCACCCATTGCAATCCGGCGTTTGCGCGATGCTTTGATCAGATCTGGTTTTGCTCTTTCTCTTGGCGTCATGGAATTGATCATGCCTTCCATGCGACGCACACTTTTTTCTGCCTGATCCATATTCGCGCCACTCGCAGCTTGCTGCATTTGCGCAGGCAGTTTGTCCATCAAATTGGACAAGCCGCCCATCTTTTTCATTTGCGATAGCTGTAGCTTGAAGTCATTCATATCAAACTTACCGCCACCTTTGATCTTGTGCGCCAGATCTTGTGCTGCTGCGACGTCCATGCCTTTTTGAGCGGATTCGACCAGGGCAAGAATATCACCCATGCCCAAAATACGGTTTGCCATGCGGACTGGATCGAAGGCTTCTAAGCCATCTAGTTTTTCCGCCACACCCGCAAATTTAATTGGTTTACCAGTGATATGACGTACCGACAATGCAGCACCACCGCGCGAATCGCCATCTAGTTTGGTCAGCACGATACCGGTTAAGGGCAATGCGTCATTAAAGGCTTTTGCCGTGTTGACCGCATCTTGCCCGAGCATGGCATCGACGACAAACAGGGTTTCTATCGGTTTGACCGCAGCATGTATCGCGGAGATTTCTTGCATCATTGCTTCATCAATACCTAGGCGACCGGCTGTATCAATAATCAGCACGTCGTGGTAATGCTTTTTTGCAAAATCCAGCGCAGCTAAAGCGATATCAACTGGCTTGTCGGTCGGCAGCGTCGGGAAGAAGTCAGCGCCTACTTGCGCAGTCACAGTTTGTAGCTGACCAATCGCAGCCGGGCGATACACGTCGGCAGAGACGGTTAAAACTTTTTTCTTTTTTTGCTCGCGTAAATATTTGGCGAGCTTACCGACTGTGGTTGTTTTACCTGCACCTTGCAAACCTGCCATCAAGATAATTGCCGGAGGTTGGGTCGCAAAGCTGAGTTGATAGGCTTCGGGGCCGAGATCGGCACCCATTAAGCTGGCTAATTCCTTTTGCACCACGCTGACCAGCGCCTGGCCCGGCGTGAGCGAACTGATGACCTCTTCGCCCAAGGCTTTTTCTTTGACGCGGGCGATTAAATCACGCACCGCAGGCAAGGCAACGTCGGCCTCCAGTAAAGCCATACGTACTTCGCGCAACATCTCGGCGGTATTGGATTCAGTTAAACGAGCTTCGCCGCGCATGGTTTTCACCACTTTGGCAAGGCGTTGGGTCAGATTATCGAGCATGGATGAGATTTAATTTTCAGATAAATTATGGATGCAGCAACATTTAGAGCGAAATTCGGGTGCACTAATCAGGCTAGCATTTTACCTGATCGAGCGTTCTGCTTGTTCCAATTCTGGAATAGGGCGGCAAACCCTTCGTACAACTTGTAAAAATCCCAAATAGTACGATGTAGTTGCCTAAGATTAAACACCGATGCGTAGTATTACCGATGTTGGACATGGTTTTGTCCTGTTTAATCCTAGCGGTGTATTGCGGGGTTTGATTGCTGCTCAATATTGCCTAATATTGTGTAAGGCAGCGTGAGTGTTTGAATTCAAAGAGATGTGTCAAAAAACTCAAACCTAGCTAATTACACTTAAACACAAAAAATAAAATATAAAAAAGAGAGTTCATTTCACTCATGTCGAGGAAATTTTTTTTCATAACAGGAGACAAATATGCTGCGATCTACATGGTATTTTTCGGCCAGGCTCTGCGCATCCCTGGCTTTGGTGTCCTCAACGCTGGGTGCTGGCGGTTTTGCCTATGCCGAAGATGGCGTAAGTGAGAGCACGATTTTGCTGGGGCAGACGGTTGGTTTGACAGGGCAAATTGCGGGGCCCGTTAAAGAGATGAATGCAGGCGCAAATGCTTATTTTGCTTACATCAATAAAAATGGTGGCGTGAACGGACGGAAGATTGAAGTCCGCACACTCGATGATAAGTTTGAGCCAGCGCTTGCCGCGAGTAATGCTGAGATACTCATTAAGAAAGAGCATGTATTTGCCTTATTCCTCTCCCGTGGTACGCCACATACCGAGGCCTTGCTGCCGCTATTGGCCGAGAATAAAATCCCCTTGATTGCGCCAAGCACGGGGGCAACTTCATTTCATGCGCCAATTAACCATTATCTCTTTAATGTCCGCGCCAAATATAGGGATGAAGTCACGCGAGGTGTCGAGCAATTTAATACGGTGGGCATTAAAGAGATCGGTGTATTGCATGTCGACGATAGTTTTGGCAATGATGGACTGGTCGGTTTTAATCAGGCAATGGCGAAATACAATCTGACTCCCGCCGTGGTCGCAAAATACGATCGTGCCAAACCGGATATCGCCGCCGCTGTGGCTGTGGTGACTCAAAGTAAAGCAAAGGCCTTGATTCTCGTCGGGTCTGCTGCCACTAGTGCCGATTTAATTAAAGCCATAAGGGCTCAAGGTAGTGCGATACAAATCATGACCTTATCCAATAATTCATCACAATCCTTTGTAGATAATTTAGGTAAAGCAGGCACTGGAATTATGGTGTCGCAAATCATGCCAGCACCGAATTTATCCTCCAGCGTATTGGGGCAGGAGTTCAAAACGATTGCGATTGCACAAGGCGTCAACCCATCTTATGCAGCAATGGAAGGTTTTGTCGCTGCGAAAGTCATAGTAGAAGGCTTACGACGCGCGGGGCGCAATCCGACGCGCGAAAGTCTGATCCATGCTCTGGAGGCGATGCATCATTTCGACGTCGGTGGTGTCATGCTGGGCTACTCAGAGCAAGATCATAGCGGTAGCGAATTTGTTGAACTGACGATGATAGCTAAGGATGGTAAGTTCTTGCGTTAAGCATGGTTGATGAGTAGTGAACTTTGTCGTGGTACTGAAATCCTTGCTCAACCACGCGATCAGCGTCCTCAGTGCCGATTGCCAAGACATAGTAGAAATGATGCGTTAGAATTCACGCTCGGAGATGGCATTCCTCCTGCATTTTTTCGCTAACCGCTCTAGGTCAACATACCCTAGTGCTAATGATGCCTACATTTGTCCCTGATCAATTGGGAAGGTGTAGGCGCATAGTCAACATAGCGATTTTCAATTGATCCGGTTTTGTCTTATAGTCCAAGATAAAGATATAACAGGATTCGCATGAAAACCTCAAAACAAACCAGACCTCCGAAATCTCTTCAAAGTATTAATTCATCTCGGCCGATTGAGCAACTGGCGATCGTGCCTTACATGGTCAAATGGATTTTATTGGCCACCGCAGTGGCGGCGCTGGCAGGGACGGCATCTGCTTTTTTTCTGTTCGCGCTAGAGTGGGCGACCAACACCCGGCTAACACATCACTGGCTGATTGCTTTATTGCCTGTGGCTGGTTTTGTTGTAGGTTGGCTGTATCTCAAATTGGGGCAGCAGGTAGAGGCTGGTAATAATCTCTTGATCGATGAAATCCACGATCCTAAAAAATTGATTCCATTGCGTATGGCACCGTTGGTACTAGCTGGCACAGTAGTGTCACATTTGTTTGGCGCCTCTGTCGGGCGCGAGGGTACGGCGGTACAAATGGGCGGCGCTCTGGCGGATCAATTAACACAGCTATTCAAACTTAAACACGAAGACCGCCGGATTATTTTAATGGCAGGCATCAGCGCAGGTTTCGCTTCGGTATTTGGGACGCCTTTAGCAGGTGCGATTTTTGGATTAGAAGTGTTGGCGATTGGTCGCTTGCGATACGACGCGATTTTGCCTTGTCTGGTGGCGGCCATCGTGGCTGACCAAGTAGGTTTGCTTTGGGGGCCGCTGTTGGACATACACCATACGCATTATGCGATTCCTTTTATCCCCGCTATATCCGCCTGGGGATTGGTCGCGATGCTAATCGCAGGAATACTGTTTGGATTGGCCGGGAAAATATTTGCAGATGCAACCCATAGTCTAAGTGCCTTGATGAAGCGGCTGATTCACTACGCGCCGCTGCGACCTTTTATTGGTGGTGTAGTGGTCGCTGCTGCGTTCTGGTTGTTGGGTAGCGATAGCAGGGTAGATCGTTATATAGGCTTGGGTATTCCCACTATCGTAGAGGCTTTTCAGCATCCTTTAGCGTCTTATGATTTTGCTGCCAAGATGCTATTTACCATTGTGTCGCTGGGAACTGGCTTTAAGGGGGGCGAGGTTACACCACTGTTTTATATCGGTGCTACGTTGGGAAATGCGCTTGCGCCACTACTGAATATGCCTTTCCCTTTATTGGCAGGCGTTGGTTTTGTCGCGGTATTTGCCGGTGCTGCGAATACGCCGATTGCTTCTACTTTAATGGCGATGGAGCTGTTTGGTGCCGAGGTTGGCGTGTATGCGGGGATTGCCTGTGTGGTCAGTTATTTGTTCTCAGGACACACCGGCATTTATCGCTCGCAACGGGTGGGACAAGCAAAACATTTGCATGCTAACCTGGATGCAGCTGCGGGAGCGAGGCCGGTGAAACTTAGTGAGTTTCACAATCAGGCCAAGGATCTCGCCACAACATCAAAAAAGAATAAGCCCTGATAAGCTATCTTGCGTTTGTGTTCTAAATTGAATTCAATTTGTGTCCGTGCGAAAAACGGCAAACTTTTTCGTTTTAGCTCCGGATTATTCTGGTTCGTCAGAATAATCCGGGTAAGCAGCCCGACCAAGATGATAAAAATCAATGACTTGCAAAATAATCGAAGCTGGCACAAAGTCTGCTATACCCGTTATACAAATCAATAATAGTCAGGAGACCAATCATGTTTAAAAAAGCTATCGTCACGTCCCTCGTTTTATCCATTTCTGCTGCATTCGCCGGCGCCGCTCAGGCAGAATATGTTGTGCGATTGGGCAATCTCAAATTTGCTCATTACGGCGCAGTGTCTTATATCAAAGAGATCGCGCCAAAATGCGGTATCAAAGTCGATGAAAAAGTATTCCCCAAAGGCCTCGATGCGATGCAAGCAGTGATCGCTGGCGAACTGGATGTGGCCGCTGTGTCGTCTGAAGCCGTGATCTCTGCCAGAGCCAGCGGTGCACCTATCTATATCGTTGCTGGCTTTGCCAAAGGCGGAGCACGTTTGGTGACACGTCCTGATTTAGGAATCAAAACTGTCAAAGAATTAAAGGGTAAAAAAGTCGGCGTTACCCGTGGTGGTATTCAGGATATTTTGCTGGCGGCAGAGTTGTCGCAAAATGGCTTAAGTTATTCTGATCAACCGGGCAAAGATGTGCAGATTATTTATCTTGGCTTTCCTGATTTGAATCAAGCTTTGCTTGGTAAAAATGTCGATGCCATCATGCAATCTGAACCATATTCGGCGCAAGCAATTAACAAAGGTTTTGGTGCAGAACTGATCAAACCTTACGACACACCAATTGGTGAGCCAGTACGCACGATGGTCATGACAGAAAAATTCTATAAAGAGAACCGCCCACTCGCAGAAAAATTTATGCGCTGTTTTGTAGAGGCGACTAAAACCTTTATCGATAACAAAGACCTGGCCGAAAAATATGTCCGCGAAACGATTTTCAAAGGACAAATCACAAAAGAAGATTTTGTCAACGCGATTGGCAATTCTCCTTATTCCTACGATGTCACGCCAGAGCATATCCAGATTACTACGGATCTGATGCAAAAATATGGCGTCGGCAAAATGGCAAAGCCACCCGTCGCCAAAGATTGGGTCAAGACCGATTTGCTCGACGCTGCAAAAAAATCGCTTAATATCAAATAGGCTGACATAGTTACGGCTAAGGTAACCGGAGTAATGCCCGTATCTCTTAGCCGTCAATGATCGTCTCCGATGGATGCTTGCCATTCATCGACAGCATTTTCTCTATAAGGAAGCAATATGAAGAAATGGCGTGAAATCGGCGCGGGCTTAGTGGTGCCTGCGGTCTTAATTTTGTTCTGGCATGTGGTCACGACAATGGGTTGGGTTAATCCACAAGTCCTGCCATCACCTTGGGCTGTGGTAAAAAAGTGGTGTGAGTATGCCTCACCTATGGAAGCCTTTGATCCGGCGACGATGTCGCGTCTGGGTTGGTTGGTATCGGGTGAATTGATACGCGATACGATTGGCAGTATGTACCGCGTTGTAGTCGGTTTTGTGGTCGGCGCTGGTTTGGCCTTGCCGTTAGGTTTGGCGATGGGTGCTAGTCAGCGCGCCTATGCCTGGATGAATCCCTTAATGCAAGTACTGCGACCTATCCCTCCGATTGCCTATATTCCTTTATCGATTTTATGGTTTGGACTGGGTAATCCACCAGCGATTTTTTTGATCGCGATCGGCGCATTTTTCCCTGTTTTGATGAATACGATTGCTGGCGTACGCCATGTTGACGGTATTTATATCCGTGCAGCGCGCAATCTGGGGGCGAGCCAAACAACCTTGTTCTTACGAGTCATGTTGCCTGCCGCTGTGCCGTATATTTTATCGGGTGTACGTATCGGTATCGGTACCGCTTTTATCGTTGTGATCGTGTCAGAAATGATCGCGGTTAATAATGGCCTTGGCTTTAGGATTTTGGAGGCGCGAGAATATTTCTGGTCGGACAAAATCATTGCCGGCATGATTAGCATCGGTATGTTAGGACTGGCAATTGATCTGGCAATGAACAAACTGAATAACCATTTGCTACGCTGGCACCGTGGTCTGGAGAATTAATATGACAAGCCCAAATCCTGTACAGATCAAAGTCAATGCGGTGAATAAAATTTTCACCACTAGTGACCGTGAGGTGGTCGCCCTCAAAGATATTCAATTAGAGATTCCAGAAGGTCAATTTGTGTGTTTGTTGGGGCCATCGGGTTGCGGCAAATCGACTTTATTGAATGCGGTAGCGGGTTTCTCTTTGCCGACCAGCGGGACGATTACAGCGGAAGGGAAGTTAGTCACTGCGCCGGGGCCAGATCGTGGCATGGTATTCCAGGAGTACGCGCTTTTTCCTTGGATGACGGTAGAGAAAAACATCGCATTTGGACTAGAAATAAAAGGCGCCAGTAAGTCAGAAATCCAGAAAAAAGTCTCAGATTTATTAGCGATGCTGGGCTTAAGTGATTTTAAAAGCCGTTTTCCTAAAGACCTGTCTGGTGGTATGCGTCAGCGGGTAGCGATTGCCCGCGTACTGGCATTAGATTCGCCCATCATGTTGATGGATGAGCCATTCGGTGCGCTGGATGCCTTGACCCGCCGTAATTTGCAAGATGAATTGTTACGCATCTGGTCTGAGCTAAAAAAGACGATTATTTTTGTCACGCATAGCATAGAAGAAGCGATTTATCTGGCGGATCGGATTGTCGTTATGACTTATCGTCCCGGTACGGTCAAACGCGACCTGATGGTGGAGTTACCACGTTTGCGTGATCCGTCTTCTGCCGAGTTCAATCTGCTTAAACGTGAGTTAGGCCAACTGGTGATGGAAGAGCAGCAACGCCACCACACGGATGAGTTGAAAATGGCGGTAGTCGATTAAACTTTTAAAGTTAATCTCTTAAAACTATATCGTCACATTTCATCAGGCCAACTCATCCCAATGCGACGTACATCTGACTCGCATCAACCAGCTACGCTGCTATCTGGCAGTGTAGTTGTCGCCTTTGCCTTATTGATATGTGCCGTGCTGTTTATCCTTGGTGCATATTGGTGGGCATCTGGCAAAGCGCGGGAAGAAATCCGCTCCGCCGGAGACCGGCATTTGCAGATCATCTCCCTCGATCTGGAATCGGTGCTTGAGCGTTACGAAACCTTACCTTACGCATTAGCCTATCTACCTTTGGCCTCACAAATCCTGGCGACGCCCGGCGATGCGCAGAAGCTGGCACAATTTCATGCTGCGCTGAAAGACATTCAACAGCAATCCAAGCTTGCAGCGATTTATCTGATGGATAAAAACGGTAACACCATTGCTGCTAGCAATTGGGATACGCCGCAAAGTTTTATGGGGCAGAATTTTAGTTTTCGCCCGTATTTTAAAGAGGCAATACAGGGCGGTACCGGACATTTTTATGCGATCGGCAATACTACCAGCGTCCCCGGATATTTTATCTCGCAGCCGGTATTTGGAGATGGTAATGGGGATGACAATGTGGGTGAAAGCGCGGATAAAAACGCGGATGAAAATACCCATCAACTGGCCGGCAAAAAGCTGGATCGTATCCGCTCTGCTGTTCACAATCTCAATCGTTCGCCTAAACGCACTCCCATTGGTGTCATCGCCGTCAAGATTAGTCTTACCGAATTTGAAAAAGCCTGGCGTAGCAGTGAAGAACCGATTGCCTTGAGCGACCAGCATGGCGTGATTTTTTTAAGCAATCGTCCAGCTTGGCAATATCATAGTTTGCAAACGCTGAATGACGATGTGCAGAGATTGATTGCGCAGACCCTGCAATATGGCGGCAAGCCAATTGCCTCACTTGCCAGTTTGCCCAAGTCCGAGCGGGCTGATATTGGTCAGCTTGGTGAGTCTTCTCGTGATGAACTGAGTGACGTGAAAAGTAAGGTGCAAAGTAAGGTGCAAAGTAACTACGTCACTCGCCCTATAGGTCGTTTGTCCTGGCAATTGATGCTGTTTCCATCGGAGTCTACCATCCGCCGTGCCGGTATTCAGGCCGCGTTGGTGGCTTTTCTTTTGCTGATTTTGCTCGCAACTGCGGCAGCGGTGTTTCATCAGCGGCGGCGACGTCTGGATGAAAGACACCTAGCGCGGCAAGAGTTGCAGAGCGCTTTACAGCAAGCGGCCGATGATCTGGAGCAGCGCATCGCGCTACGCACGCAAGAACTGACCCATGCCAATGCGCAGTTGGCGACCAAGTACAGCAAGTTGCAATATGCCGAAAATCTGCTGCGGTCCACCCAGGACGAGATGGTACAAACCGGTAAGCTGGCGATGCTAGGGCAGATGGCCGCCGGCATGACGCATGAGCTGAATCAACCGCTGACGGCTATCCGCGCCTTTGCTGATAATGCAATGACCTTCCTGGCGCGTGGCAAAGTACCGCAGGCCAACGAGAATCTTCAACATATCAGCGATGCCAGTGCCAGAATGGGCGCGATTATCAGCCAGCTAAAAGGTTTCGCCAGAAAAAGTCCCGAGGCCGTTGCTGAGGTTGACCTTGCCGTGTCATTAAAAGCAGCGGCGCTATTAATGCAAAGTGAGTTTGAGCGACAAAACGTCGCTTTACTCTTATCGTCGCAAACCGGTTTGCTGGTACTGGGTGACGCAGTCAGAATCGAGCAAGTACTGATTAATCTGATGCGCAATGCCTTGGATTCTGTCGTGCAAAAAATGCAGCGGCAGCAAGAGATTGAATATAGTCAGCGTGGACCAACACAAGTCAGTGTCTTGCTGGAGGCTGATGAGCAGGACGCGATTATCCGTATTATTGATACCGGGACGGGTTTGCCAGAGCAGGTGATACAGCATTTGTTTGAGCCGTTTTTTACCACCAAAGCATCAGAGCAGGGCTTGGGTCTGGGGCTGGCGATTTCATCCTCGATAGTGCAGGCGATGAACGGGAGTCTTTGTGCTGAAAACCGCTTGCAAGGCGGGGCAGAATTTACGGTCAAAATCCCGCGTTGGATGGGGCGGGTCTAGACCTTCCCCAGAGCATAGATATAGATATATTAATAAAGATGTAAATTAATACTCCCACTATGTATATTTAAGGTGTCCAATAATAATATGGACAATCAGCAGGCGGATTCAGCTACGAAGAGCAACGGGAGGTAAGTTTTAGTGGGAGTATATCCAAATTATAAAAAACCTCAAACGGCGTTCGATAGCCGAGGC